>NZ_JBJPHU010000006.1:0-98567 GCF_052939515.1 Phormidesmis sp. 146-33 | reverse complement strand
GGAAGTCCGCGAAGAAGTTAAAGAGGAAGTCCGCGAAGAAGTTAAAGAGGAAGTCAAAGAGACTGCGCGTCAGGAAGAAAGATTGGTGCTGACAATGCGTCTTTTGACCCGACAGATTGGTGAAGTCAATGCCCAAAGACAAGAACAGATTCGGCAGCTACCCTCTTTTAGAGTGACCCAGTTAGCTGAGGCCTTACTAGACTTTTCTAGCGAAGCTGATTTAGACACCTGGTTAGATCAAACTTTCCTGTAGCTTGAGTCAAACACTGTATTGTGTGGATAGTCAAATCAAGAGAATGAATTCAAAACTTCGTTAAAATGCAGCAATCCGTCGCGTCTTCTCCACAAACTCCCTTTCTCGAAATCGGCAAAATCATTACGGCCCAAGGCATGAAGGGTGAGGTGCGCGTGTATCCTAACTCAGATTTTCCAGAGCGATTTGAGAAACCTGGAAAACGATGGATTTTGCGACCCGGAACAACGGAGCCACAAGAAATTCAACTGATCAAAGGGCGATATTTAGACGGCAAAGGGTTGTATGTGGTGCAGCTAGAAGGGGTCAACGATCGCACTCAAGCCGAAAACCTTCAGGGCAGCAAATTGTTGGTCATGGCTAACGATCGACCCAAGCTTGAAGCCGATGAATTTCACGTTGCAGATCTAATTGGTTTGCAGGTGTTTGATCAACCTACCCAAACATTAGTTGGAACCGTTGTAGACATTCTGACAGCAGGACATGACTTATTAGAAGTCAAACTTGAGAATGAGAAAACGGTGCTGATTCCATTTGTGATGGCGATCGTTCCTATTGTCGATTTAGAGCAAAAGCGAATTGAAATTACACCACCGATCGGTTTAATTGAATAAGCAGGCTTAAGTGGGTGATTCAGGTATATTGAGAAGCGATCGTAGGGCTGTAATACGATCTTTGAGTTTTTCGCGCTCTTCTTGTTCGGGACGAGTGATGGGGGTTAGATCAAGTCCATTTTCCAGCAGAGTTTTAGCACGCTCAAGATTTTTGGCTGCGACTTCTAGTTCTGCGAGTTCGATGCTGGCAGGAAGGTTGAGTTTTTGGGCGAGGGATTGCTCGAAACACCGACGAGCATTGAGCATATCACCCACGGCGTAGCGATAAAAGCAACCAAATTGATGGTGGAAGAATCCGCGCTGTTCACGATCGGACTGAATGGCTGTCTCAAAGTGTTTTTTGGCTCTGATGTAGAAGGGTGCGCCTTTGGCTTGGTAAGACTGTGCCATCAATAAATTACCAAAGCCATGTTTCGGATTCTTCTTCAGAATGGGGTCTAGCTTCTTCAAGGCCTGGTCAGGCTGAGAAGGCTTGGTTAACAACAGAAGTTGGGCATAGCTGAGAGTGGCAAAGTCGATCGTTTTCTGCAACTCTGGAGATTCTCTGACTTTTCTTCTTGCTGCACCAATCAGGCGGTGGTAAATGGACTCAGCAGTATCAAATTCCTTCCGATCACGGAAAAAGTTGGCGACGTGAACAAAATTTTGCCACTTGTTGACTGGCAAATCGTACTGATTGATGCGGGTGGCAAGGTGGTAGCAGGTGGCAGCGTCAAGGTAGTCGCGGAAATACCCAAAAATATTCAGGGTCAGGTTTCGAGCATCCGGATATTGCTTCAAGGCAAGCTGAAACGCGGGTTGGTATAAATCAGGAGAGGCATGATGATAAAGAACAGGAAGGAAGGCAAGCCACAAGCCCTGCTCTACTTGGTTCTGCTGAGTGATCCATTGCCATTGTTGGTGAATCACTAACTCAACTGCATCGTTGTTTTTGCCAATCTTGCCAACTAACGCTAAATACTTTGTACGAACATTTCCATTGTCTGGATGGTTGTCTAACCAGAGTTGGGTTTGAGCGATCGCCACTTGCTGCTGCTCCCAGGTACCTCGCTGCTCTACTAATGCTAGATACGCTTGGCGAACATTCTCATTATTTTCATAGTTGTTTAACCAGAGTTGGGTTTGAGCGATCGCCGCTTGCTGCTGTTCTCGGCTCCCTCGTTGTTCTAGTAGTGCCAGGTATTTTTGGCGAACATGCCCATCATGAGAATGCTCATCTAACCAAGTTCGGGTTTGGGTAATTGCCGCTTGCTGCTGTTCTCGATTCCCGCGTTGTTCTAATAATCCTAGATATTTTTGGCGGACATGCCAATCACCAGGATGCTCATTCAGCCAGAGCTGGGTCTGGGTAATTGCCGCTTGCTGCTGTTCTCGATTCCCGCGTTGTTCTAATAGTCCTAGATATTTTTGGCGGACATGCCAATCACCAGGATGCTCATTCAGCCAGAGCTGGGTCTGGGTAATTGCCACTTGCTGCTGTTCTTGATTCCCGCATTGTTCTAAGAGTCCTAGATACTTTTGGCGAACATGCCCATCATCAGGATGGTCGTTTAGCCAGACTTGAGTTTGAGCAATTGCCACTTGCTGCTGTTCCCAATTACCTTGCTGTTCTACCAGTCCCAAGTAGTTTTGGCGAACGTTTCGAGTATCAGAATGGGTATGAGTGTTGAGCCAGACTTCAGTTTGGGTAATTGCTGTTTGCTGCTGTTTCCAACTACCGAACTTCTCAACAAAAGACAACCAATATGTCCGATCTAATGGGCTTTCTGGTTGTGCCTGCAAAATTGAGCGAATGCACGATCGCTGTTCCTCAGAATCACCAAGCGCTATATAGATTTGTCCCCAAGTTACCCAATCACTGATGGTATTGTGCTGCTTGATAGCTGCAATCTGCGGAGAAGAGTCTTGTAGGATTTTACAAACTAATGCTGCTGCTCCAGACTGCCCCGCTAGCTTTCTCAGGGTAATACTGACCCACCATCTCTGAAGTTTCTGTGTCACATCCAGCTTTTGCACGATCGCGCTCAGATGTTGCTCTAACAAAGGGGGGCGATTCCACCCATAGGGCTGATTATGCTGGTTATTTGGGCGATAGTTCAGCGTCATCACTGTTTTGGCAATCAGTTCATGAACTGGTATAAGTCCCTCATACTCGCCGTATGCTGCGGTATCAATCAACCCCTCCAATCCTGACAAGATGGATCGCTCTAGCGAACTAGAGGGCGGTAAGCAAAACTTCAAAATCTCAAAAGGAACAATAATGCCGTATTGAAAAAAGCTACAGAGAACCCCAAAGGCTTGATATAGAGGTTGACGTTCTGTATTAGATAGCGCTTTCACAATATCCTGCAACAGCACATGAAACGGCTTTCCTTCCGATAGCTGCAACATCAGCACCAACATAATCGGCGAGTCCATCAGTTGTTGCCGCTCTGCTGCCGATTTTCCTGCCAGGTGGCTCTGTACTTCTGGCAACGCTAACACCCGCTCTTTCTCGTCCGCGCTTGGCTTGTCTAAATCCAAACAGATGATTTCATAGTCTAATCCCTGCAAGTCATGGTGCTGATCCTCATTCTGGCGCGTCGTCCCAATTAATGTCAGCGGAAATAGAAATTCGTTCTGCTGCAACTCCTCCAAAATCGGCTCATCTCGAAACAAGTCATCTGCAATGACATAAAAGTGTTTCCCACCGGCTTCTTCTGAAAATTCGCGCAACTGATCCAGCCAACCCACCTTGTTCTGGCTTTTCTTGTAAAAGAGCCGCTTACCCTGGTCAAATAATTCATACGCCAGCCAGCGCAGCAAGGCGGTTTTTCCTGCTCCCGGTTCCCCACGAATCAGCATCAGTGAGATGCCATTTGCCTGAGAGAGACGCAATGCTTTCTCTAACGCCTCGCCCTGCTGGTCACGCTCCACATAGTTTTTCTGAAACAGCATCGACCAGTTTGCCGCTCGTAGTTTCAGAATCTGGGTACGGGCTTGCTTATTAGCAACTTTGGTCTCAACTTCTTCAAAAAATGGGGCATCCAAAATGTCATAGTCTGGACGTAGCTTTTCCAGGGCAGCTTGCAGCTTGGCAACGCTAACACCCGCTCTTTCTCGTCCGCGCTTGGCTTGTCTAAATCCAAACAGATGATTTCATAGTCTAATCCCTGCAAGTCATGGTGCTGATCCTCATTCTGGCGCGTCGTCCCAATTAATGTCAGCGGAAATAGAAATTCGTTCTGCTGCAACTCCTCCAAAATCGGCTCATCTCGAAACAAGTCATCTGCAATGACATAAAAGTGTTTCCCACCGGCTTCTTCTGAAAATTCGCGCAACTGATCCAGCCAACCCACCTTGTTCTGGCTTTTCTTGTAAAAGAGCCGCTTACCCTGGTCAAATAATTCATACGCCAGCCAGCGCAGCAAGGCGGTTTTTCCTGCTCCCGGTTCCCCACGAATCAGCATCAGTGAGATGCCATTTGCCTGAGAGAGACGCAATGCTTTCTCTAACGCCTCGCCCTGCTGGTCACGCTCCACATAGTTTTTCTGAAACAGCATCGACCAGTTTGCCGCTCGTAGTTTCAGAATCTGGGTACGGGCTTGCTTATTAGCAACTTTGGTCTCAACTTCTTCAAAAAATGGGGCATCCAAAATGTCATAGTCTGGACGTAGCTTTTCCAGGGCAGCTTGCAGCTTGTCCACCGCATCTGCTTCACCCTTCTCCGCAGCCGGGTAAGTCAGTGTAATCTTCTCTGATCCCCAAAAAAATGGTTCCTGCCCCTTACCGTTGAGTTCTTTAGAGACGATCGCCCGTAAATCTGCTGTCTTGACAGTGCCCGGTGATTTCAGAGCCTTAATCACGGCCGCCGTGAACAGGCTATACAACTCTCCCTCGTAAGCTTTCCCCTGACTCCGACAAGCCGCTGCCAGAAAATAGTTACGATTAGATGCCAGAATTGCAGTCAACGCACCCTCAATTTGACTATCCTCCAACGAACTCCCGGCGTGACAACAATCCAGGATGAGCGTCAAACTACTGCACTCTGTCTTCAAAATTAACCGATTCAGTCCTTCTAGAGATACCCCTTTGCTACTCAAAGTCTCGGTTGTGCAGTCCGAAGTCACCAGGTATCCATTCTGATTACCCAGGGCATCAGGCACCTTGTCCCCGTGCCCACTGAAATAAATCAGTGCTTCATTTCTGCCAACGTTCTCAAGAAAACTACGAATCTCCGCTCCTAGTTTCTCTCCCGTCAAATGCTCGCTGACAACCTCATAGCGATCATGTTCGTGACTCCAGGAACGAGGCAGGCGATTGACCTCGACAAAATCACCGTAATCTTCTAGAAGCTGGGCGATCGCTTCTGCATCCTCAACTGGCTTCTGTAGATCATTAAAACCCGATCCGCCGTACTTCTGGATGCCAATCACAAGTGCGTATCTGGTCATGTGGTTAAGATTCCATCAAGAACGACCCGTCTGCTGCACCTACTAAGATACCTAAGTATAATAATCACGTCTACCTCCGCAAAATCCGCAGGGTTTCTGGGTTAATTACGCTTCTAAGGTAAATTATGTCTGAGCTAAAGCGCCTCCAAATCGAAGACAACGGTAGCATTATCGAAATATACGTCGAGACTCCACCGACTCCGCCAATTCCAGATTCTAATCATGTAGGCAAACGTCCTGGTGAAAAAGGTGCAACAGAAGAAGTTTTGTTGAAAATGGCAGAGATTCAAGAAAAGATTCAGACTTACGCAAACTTTGCGATCGGGGCATTCCAACACCTCGGTGCGGCCGAAGTTGAAGAAATCAGCCTCAAATTTGGTATCAAACTGGGTGGCAAAACTGGAATCATTTTCACTGAAGGCTCTGCTGAAGGCAGTATGGAAGTTTCTGTGAAATGCAAGTTTCCGAC
This sequence comes from Phormidesmis sp. 146-33, assembly GCF_052939515.1. Classification (NCBI taxonomy): domain Bacteria; kingdom Bacillati; phylum Cyanobacteriota; class Cyanophyceae; order Leptolyngbyales; family Leptolyngbyaceae; genus Phormidesmis; species Phormidesmis sp. 146-33. The sequence continues at coordinate 92,798 of NZ_JBJPHU010000006.1, read as the reverse complement.
AACTTCTGCCAAGAGCGATCTTCCGCTTTCATCTCCTACAACTTCTTCATAGAGCAAGTCTACTGGCACCTAAGCAGAGAGTCGAATTTGTAGATACTAGACGAATTGCGCACGATCGCCTCACTAGTAAAATTTACGATCTCTTGGATTTACCCGCAAGGGGTCGCACTTCTACAGACTTTCACCTAGAGATGTTTTGTGCTGTGATAGCTGTTGTACAAATGCAACATGCTCTGGTGAAGCCAATCCTGCTTGCAACACCGTCAACACTTTTACCATATCTCCAGACAGCAACTCTTCTACTGCCAACCACAAACCTGGAAAGGTAACGCTCCGAATCACGCCATCTTCTGCAAGAGACAGCGGCACATACTCTCCTTCTTGCAGGTAAAACCAGTTGAACTTTTGTTCAAATATCTGCCAGACAATATATTCTTTAATGCCATTGCGACGATAAGCACGTTTCTTATCTCCCAGGTCGATCGCCGCACTACTCGCTGCAATCTCTGCGACCAATTCTGGTGCGCCCTCAATATAATCATCTTCGCCCAGTCGAGCCTGCCCACCATGGGCTTCCTCAATCAACAAGACTGCATCTGGCTGAGGTGCATTGTCCAAATCTAGTCGAATCGTCGGCTCAACTCCCAACTCAACACCCAATGTTGCGACTTTGTAATTTCCCAACCAAGTAATTAGATTTCCGTGGGGTTGACCGTGACTTCTAAACCGCAAAGCTGCCGCCATGTAGACCACTCCTTCAATCAGTTCAGCTTTTTTGAGGTGAGGCATGGCATTGTAGCGTCGCTCAAATTCATAGCGGGTTAAGCGATCGCCATTCTCCAAAGGTGGCAGCAACTTCTGTTGAGAGGGTAATTTGGCCATTGCTTGCTCCGTCAGCGAGACATCAAAACTACCAATATTCGGATCTCCAAGCCCTTAAAGAACTCAGAGATCCGTGCTTACAGTCTGACTTTATTCACCCGTAATCGACAAACTATCAACCCAGACTCTTGGCGCAACGCCTGACCCCGTGAATTCTAAATCCTTCTCAACATAGATGATTGAATTCAACACTTCGCGAATGTCGCCTGCAACGGTGGCAGATTCGATGCTGATACGTTTGCCGTTTTGAATTAGCCAGCCGTCAAACGGTAGCGAGAATGAGCCTTGCAGCGATTGAACTCCCGCATGGAGCGCGCTCAAGTCATCAATCAAAATCACATTATCGGCAGTGTCTAGACTGTATTCCTGGGTGGCAGGTTCGCCAGGGAAAATGTGATAAAAGTGAGGGCTAACTGTCACCTTTGCGCCCATGTTAGCGTGTCCTGTCGGCTGGGCGTTCATGCGTTTGGCGGTTCCAGCGCTGTGCAGAAAGTTGGACAATACGCCGTTGGTAATCAGGGGAATGCGGCGCGTCGGAGTGCCCTCCCCGTCAAAGGTTTCAGCCCCGACATTTTCTGGGTGCAGGGCATCATCGCAGAGACACAGCAAAGGAGAGGCAATTTGAGATCCCAAAGATTCGGGTGTAGAAAGGCTCTGCTTATCCAGAATGCTCTGGGCATTAAACAGGTTGGAGAATGCACCAATCAGACCGAGAATGGCTTCTGGTGAAAAGACGACGCGATACTTGCCCGTTTTCACCTTCTCGTAGTTAAGGTGGCTGATGGTTTTTTCGGCGGCTTCTTTGAGGCAACCATCAATATCGAGTTTGTCTAAGCCATAGCTGACGCGAAATGCCCCTGCGCTGCGAGGTTTGCGTCCTTCTTCTTCGGTTTTGGTGTAGAGATAGAGCGAAGCAACCGAATGAGATTCATTGCGAACGGCTCCAGCACTGTTGAGATAGAAGCGATCGATATCCCGTTGAGCCAATCCGTTATAAGGCACTGACTTGATCGCAGGGTGAGCCGACATCAGTTCTTTTTCGGCGACGATCAGCTTTTCGAGCAGCGTCGAGACGGGTGCCTGGGGAGATTTCTCTTCGGTATGAGTAGCCGTGGGTGCGGTCGATTCGGGGCTAAAGTCGGGCACATTGTCACGAACGCCAAAGAAACTTGCTTCATGAGCTGTTTTGAGCGCCAGTTCTAAGCCTGCGGGATCGACATCGGTGGTCGAAGTGACTCCAACGCTATTGTCATCATTCCAAACGCGGACGGTGACACTAGAACGATTGGAGGCTTTGACCTGTTGAGGTTCGCCTTGATCGACTTGAGCGCTGGTTTCATCGATCGACGCGCCATACACGTCGTACTTCTGAATGCCCAATCTTTGAGCGCTATCCTGAGCGTAAGCAGCAATTTCTGTAATATTTGGCATGGGAAATTAGAAAGTGTAGAGATGATGCGGAGAAGATAACTGAGCGGCTGTGTACACGCAAATCGTTAATCGCTTCGTTTCGATCTGCTTCTGCCTCCCAAATCTCCCACAAGTAGGGGACTTTAAACTGAGAAATTGCGTTGAATTCTAGAAGCCTTTCTTTCTCAAAGTCCCCCAGAATGGGGGATTTAGGGGGCGAAGCATCTTGGCAATGACGAGTCAAATCAACTCATGGATACACAGTAGGATCGAAACGGATGGGCTGCTAAGTCTAGCGGTAACCATCCGCTTTGATTGATTTGCTGCCTAGCGTCCGCCGACGGTGATTGAGTCAACTTTGATGTGAGGCTGTCCGACGGTGACGTAGACGCTGCCACTTACGGAACCGCAGAAGCCAGCCGCCAATCCCAAATCGTTGGAACACATGGAAATTTTGTTCATGATGTCAACGGCTTCGCCAATCAGCGTGGCACCTTTGAGCGGTTTGGTGAGTTTGCCGTTTTCGATTAAATAAGCTTCGTCTACCGCAAAGTTGAATTGTCCGGTCGGCCCGACGCTGCCGCCACCCATCTTTTTGCAATAGATGCCCTTTTCAATGGAACCAAACAAGTCATCCAGAGAATACTCGCCCGGTGCAATGTAGGTGTTTCTCATCCGACTCGCTGCTGCGTAGGTGTAGCCTTGACGACGACCACTTCCGGTTCGAGGATGTCCGGTACGAGTGGAGCCTGCACGATCGGCAATAAAGTTCTTGAGAATTCCATTTTCGATCAATAGAGTGCGCTGGGCGGGCATTCCTTCGTCGTCCATGTCGATCGTGCCGAATGCGTCTCCGGTCAGTCCTTCATCCCAGGCGGTCAGGTTTTCGTGGGCAATCTTTTCGCCTTTTTTGTCGATGAAGGGCGTAGTTTTGCGCTCGATTTGCGTCGTTTCAAGCAAGTGACCGCAGGCTTCGTGGAAGATAACACCGCCGAATTCATTAGCCATGACGATCGGATAAGTGCCCGACTCAACATAGTCAGCATACAGCATTTTGGAAGCGGACTCTGCCACTTCTTCAGCATCTTTGCTATATACCCAGGTTCTCAAGAATGCAGGATCACTGGTGCTGCCGACTCGCTTGTTGATCGACGATCGATTAGTGCCATCGGCGCAGAGCAGACTGTAACCGACCGATTGCGTCAGGCGAATGTCTCGTGCAAACGTGCCGTCACTGGAAGCCACCAACACTTCTTGCCAATCGCGGAAGTAGACGGCCCGACGAGACTGCACATGTTGAGCTTTGGTCGCCAGTTCACCATTGGCTGCCAGTAGCACATCGCTCATTTCTCGCATCGAGCTACAGTTGGCTAACCAGGCTTCTTTGCCCTTTTTGACGGCGTAGTCTCGGAGCAGTTCGAGATTGATTTCGGGGATAAAGGCGTTGGGCGTAGGAAGCTGCAAGCCCATGATGGACAAGCCTTTCTCTAACGCAGCTTTGAGACCATTGAATGACAGATCATTGGTGCTAACATAGCAGTCGGCTTTACCGCGAAACACCCGCACCCCTGCCCCCGTCGAGAGTCGAGGCGAAATGCTGGTAATGGCATCATCTTCGGCCATGCAGCTAATGTAGTTAACTCGTTCTAGAAAAAACTCAATAAAGTCAGCCCCTGCGGCCCGTCCGAGTCCGAGAAGAATTGAGAGGGGTGCTTCCCAGGTTTCGTCAAAGCGATCGGGCGTATAAGTGTATTTCAAGCTGGGCAGTTCTTTTGAGATCAATAGAGTGGGTGATTGCATGGAAAGCCTCTCCGCTAGGACTGTTGAGACAGTTGTTTGCTTATTGTAGCTTGAGCGACTTGTCGGGTAGCGGGCGGAATTCCTCACTTTCGCTAATTTGATCCCGCAGACTGAAAGCGACAGAATAAGAACAACAAAGATCACAAGGCACTCAGATCAAAAAATTATTCAGATTTAGATCATTCAAGCTCACATTAAAGAAACTACTGAACTAAAAATTTAATAGAAAACAGCATGTGAGCGTTAACAAAAAATTGATAGTTTACAGCAAATAAAGTTACCAGAAGTTAAACGAATTTAGCATCGCTTGCAGCTCCAGGAACGCCCCCTCCAGGAACGCCCCCTAAATCCCCCACGAGTGAGGGACTTTGAACCAGAGTTCTTTTCTTAAAGTTCCCCAAAATTGGCAGCTTGGGGGGCAGAAGCCGTGAACAACGACGCGAAAAGCTTGCATCAATTCACCTTTTTGTGAAATATTCGGCTTGCTCTTGCCATTTTGATTTCAGAGTGATATCACTTTAGTATCGACCAGACTCAAGGAGACTTCTCATGAAGCCGATCGCAGAATCTTCAGCATTCAAGCTCAATGGATTTCTAGCATTAGGGACACTCGGAGCAATCACAGCCCTGATCACTTGGCGAATTTGGGGCTTGGTACAGCACTTTGGAGGTCGGCTAGATAACCTGGATGACCTGCTTGACCCCGAACTTTTGGCTTGGATTATTGCAACTTTGCTCGTCGTTGTAGTGCCTTCAATCTCAGGATTCTTCACCATTGAGCCAAACGAAGCCGTTGTCTTGACTCTCTTTGGCAGCTATATCGGTAGCGTTCGAGAAGCAGGATTTTGGTGGGCCAATCCTTTTGCAGGCAAGCGTAAAGTCTCCCTGCGGATTCGCAACTTCGACAGCAAAATCTTGAAAGTCAACGAAGCACAAGGCAGCCCGATCGAAATTGGAGCAGTCGTCGTCTGGCAAGTGCAAGACTCAGCAAAATCGCGCTTCACCGTGAACGACTACGAAGAATTCGTTGCAACCCAGAGCGAAACCGCCATTCGGACGTTGGCCGTGCGTTATCCTTACGATGCACCGACGGGAACCTCTTCTTTGCGAGGCGTGCCCGATGAGATTCTGCAAACCCTGCGGGAAGAACTACAAGCTCGATTGACGATCGCTGGCGTTGAGGTGATCGAAGCGCGACTCTCACATCTTGCCTACGCCCCCGAAGTGGCTCAAGTGATGCTGCGTCGTCAGCAAGCCCAAGCGATCATTGATGCTCGTCGCCAAATTGTTGAAGGGGCGGTCGGAATGGTCGATGAAGCCCTCAAACGACTGAGCGCAGAAGGGATCGTTGAGTTAGACGAAGAGCGCAAAGCATCGATGGTCAATAATTTGCTGGTTGTCTTAACGTCTGACCAAAATACCCAACCAGTGGTGAACACTGGAACCTTATACGCATGAGTCAAAAGAAGCGATTTTTGTTGCGGATCGATCCCAAGCTCTATGATGCCTTGGAAAAGTGGTCTGCGGATGATCTTCGCAGTGTCAATGCTCAAATTGAGTACTTGCTAATGGAGTCCGTTCGCAAAGCGGGACGATGGAAGAATCGCTCAACACCACCTCAAGAGGAGTCTGAAAGCGAGAATTAAATGAGGTTTTCTGCTCATGCCTCCAGCTTAACCAAACGTGCATCAAACTCTTTAGGCTGAAAGCATGAGTCGATCGCGACCAACCGCACCGTTAGAATACTAGGATTGCAAAATGCTAGAAATCGAATGTGTCCAGGATGATCTCGAAGTCCAGTTTGCTGCAACTGTTCTGCAAGACTTCACTACTCGATTTGACTTAGAACCGTTTCTCTTTACGCGCCAGATTCGTCTTGATTCGACCTTGGGGCGCGGCGGGGCAAGCCATCCAATTTTATCGCTGGGTAGTCTGCACGCTAGAGATCCAGACCGCTTTCTCTCAGTGTTTTTGCATGAACAGATGCACTGGTTTTTGTGTGCCTGTGATCTCGATGAGGTGGAGGCTGCGATCGATGAGTTTCGATCGGGTTGGCCAGATGCCCCTGATCCATCCAGGAGCGATGAAGTCGGCGTAGACGAGTACTCTACCTATCTGCATTTTGCCGTCAACTGGTTAGAGCTTGATGCACTCTCGACCCTGCTGGGAACTGTCCGCGCCCGTAAAATTTTGTCGGGTCACTCGTTTTACCGTTGGATCAACTCCTGCATTCTGCGAGACACAGACAAAGTTGCCGATGTCATGTCTCGGCATGGCTTACTCCGTCAAGATGCTCGGCTGTTTCGCTAAAGCCGTCCTTACTTTGCTGGTACCCCTGAATTAGCCACCACTCGCAAACGCTGTGTCACCATCGTCATGCCGCCATGTCGCACCAGCACCGCAGAAATCCAATGATTGTTGGGCGTATTGGGGGCGCGACCAATTTTGAAAATGCCGCCCGACGTGAGCAATTCTAAATCGACCGTGGTTGGGTTCAAATAACCGCTCGGCTTCACAGGTTCTTCTAAAACACTGCCTAATAGGAGATCGCTGCCTAACGGTTCTTCGACGATCGCATCAAAGCTAAATTCTTGACCCACACGCACCTGAGTCGGCACATTGATTTTTACATCTGGAGGATTTTCACCCGACGTAATCTGACTGCGCTCAGACACCACTTCTTGTTGAATAATTTTTTGCCCTTCAAAGCGCTGCCGAGACTGCAACATCGAACTCAACTTCGAGGGCTGTCCATTCACCGTTTGAGTGCCCGTAATATAGGTCACCGTTTCTGCTTGAATGCCTCGCCCATCGGTTTGCCAGGATTTTAGCTCCGTCCGGTAGTTAATGTTGGGATACTGCTTCCAAAGCTGGGTGAGGGCCTGTTCTAGGGTTTGGCGCGTCAGCCCGTCCGTGTGGGTGAAACTGGGGCTATAGAACTGGAGAACATTCTGTACATTTTTGCTGTTGGCGGCTGCGTCAATTTTTGTCAGCGCTTCTTTGAGTTGAGGAGGGGCCGTTTCGGGTGGGGCAGCGATCGCTCGTTCGCTCAATAATTCTCCACCGACGACCAGCCCTAGCGTCAAAAGCAACAATCCCCAGCGCTTTACAGCAGGACGAGACGGGGTGAAGAGCGATCTCAAAGAGATGACTGGTGAAGCAGACCGCAAAGAAACATAGCGCATAAAGACTTGCTCAAAAAGTAGGGAGAAGGTCAGTCGGATTCACATAATATACTCCTCAATTTACAAAAATGTGTGCCAGTTGTCCGGGTTCCTCGCCAAAACAAAAGCCCCACCGAGGCAGGGCAAACTTTAGTAATTGATGGTGAGCGATCAAGCGGCTTACTTTTTGTCGTTGTACGTGTAGGAACCCAATTCACAGAGGTTGAGGTCTTCTTCTTCTACCACGTCGCCATCTGCAAACGTGCCACGAATGCCATACATACAGGTGCTTTTACCATCTGCGATCGTCACGGTTGCCGACTCGCCAGGGTTGATCGTCTCGGTCAGAATGTTGTCTCCCCAAGTCTTGAGTTCGGTTGACTCGACGTAAAACTGAGTGATGGGGCTAGAACTCCGGTTGTGCAGTGTGAACTGAAGGTCTTCGGCTTGGGCACTTTGCATCCCGATCAAGAGGGCAGGAATGGCGAACGAAGTGGCAGTGAGGGCACGGCGCAAAGTCAATGAGAGCATTAGACGTTCCTTGTGGATAACTGAATTACTTAGAAGCTAAGTCATAATTCGCACTTCAAACAATGGTGCTTATACTTACCGAGCAGTGTCTTCATCAAAACTAGCTTTCTTTTTAGAGAACTTAAGAGAATGTTTGGAAAAGTATCGTTTGTTGTATTCACTCGCTGGGGGCAGGGCAGCAACGAAGCAAAGCAGCTCCTACGTTTCAAACGTCCATCTAAGGAAGCGATCGCCTTCCGACCCTCCGCTAATCTTGAATGCAAGCCCCACGGTTTCTAGTACAACAGATGGAGTTCTCAAGATGGAGTTCTCAAATAGCTGTAAAATTGCTTTAACGCTTACATTTCTTTGTGCAAACCCCTTCAGATCTGCCGTCAGAAAACACTGTGCAGTCTACCGACAAGTCGCCTCGTTTGTTAATTGCCGCCAGCGGAACGGGAGGGCACGTCTTTCCTGCGATCGCCACCGCCGAGCAGCTTCCCGATTATCAGATCGAATGGTTGGGCACCCCCGATCGCTTAGAAACTCAGCTTGTGGGCGATCGCTATCCGCTGCATACGATTTCGGTCGCCGGGTTTCAGCAAAAATTGGGACTAGGGACGTTTAAGGTTCTGTTGCGCCTGATTGCTTCGATTCGTCAGGTGAGACAGATTCTCCAACAGGGCAATTTTGATGGCGTATTTACGACGGGAGGATATATCGCGGCTCCAGCGATTTTGGCGGCGCGATCGCTCAACCTGCCCGTCATTTTGCACGAGTCCAACGCCCTGCCCGGAAAGGTGACTCGCTGGTTTGCGCCGTGGTGTAGCGTGGTGGCGATCGGATTTGAGGCGGCGGCGGCTCATTTGCCTCGTGCCAAAACGGTTTGCGTGGGGACTCCGGTGCGATCGCAGTTCCGGTCTGAGATGGCTGCTTTAGCAGAGTTGCCGATTCCTCAAGACGTTCCCTTAATTGTGGTCGTAGGGGGCAGTCAAGGAGCGGTGGCGCTCAATCAGATGGTTCGAGAAGCATCGTCGGGCTGGTTTGAGTCTGGGGCGTGGGTGGTGCATCTGACGGGAGACAATGACCCCAACGCCAAAGCGCTTCAGCATCCGCACTATCTAGCTTTGCCGTTTTACAACAATATGGCGGGACTGTTTCGACGAGCAGATTTGGCGATCAGTCGATCGGGCGCAGGAACCCTCACAGAGTTAGCCGTCACTCACACGCCTTCGATTCTGATTCCTTACCCGTTTGCAGCCGAAGACCACCAGTCCTTTAATGCAGAGGTCTTTGTCAAAGCAGGCGCGGCTAAGATGTTTCGCCAATCCGATTTGACCCCAGACAGTTTAGAAGAAGAAGTGCTGACGCTATTAAATTCCAGCGATTTGCAAAAGATGGCCCAACAAGCTGCCTCTCTTGCGGTGGTGGATAGTGCAGAGCGATCGGCTGACTTGATTCGTCAACAAATTGATTTGACTTTAGAGTGATCTTCAATGGTGTGAGCAGTGAAAGGGAGATGGGGTAGACTGGCATCTGATCGCCCTGCCATTGATTCAAGAGCAATCAGAGAGCGACCCAGTTCATATTTTCAAGACTTGGCTGGCACGTCTGATCATTTTGTCCCCGATTTCAGGACTGATCACCGGAGACTCTAATGGCGAAACTTTGGAGCCAAGGCGAGACGGTTCAAACTTTGGGAACTGGTTTTCTGGATTACTCAGCCGCTATCCTGCTGCCTATAGAGAGGTTGACAAATACCTTCGAGAGATAATGCCGGACATCGACGATATTCAAAGTCAATTGATCGGCAAAGACTTCAAGAGCATGATTGTCCGGTTGAAACAACACAACACGTGTTTAAACATTGACTTCCAAGATCTGTCTGATGGAGAAAAATGCTTCTTTCTTTGTGTTGTTGTCTTAGCAGCTAACAAATACTACGGCCCACTTTTCTGCTTCTGGTACGAACCTGATAGCTATCTCTCTTTGTCAGAAGTCGGACACTTTGTAACATCATTGCGGCGATCGTTTGAGAATAGAGGTCAAATTTTAGCAACTTCGCATGATGAGGAGACTATCCGCAAGTTTTCAAATGAAAACACCTTTGTACTCGATCGCAAAAGTCATCTAGAACCTACGTTAGTTAACGTGAATTCGATAGGAGTTTTTCGCTTCGGTCTTCAGCGCTTCTGCCCCCCAACCCCCCAATCTGGGGGACTATTAGATACTATCCTTCGTTCAAAGTCCCTTACTTGTGGGGGATTTAGGGGCTGCCCGGATTTGTAACGGCAGCGAAGGATTTCATCGAATTCACGTTTAGTTAGAGTGCTGAGTGACATACCCATCAAAGGCGATCTAATAGACACTGTGATCTTGGGTGATATCGCATTATGAGTATCGACATGCATCAGTCGCACCTTCTTGTGTTGCCAGAAGATGATGCAAATCATCAGGTTGCGATCGGTTTTTTGCTTGACCCAAGCCTCAACAGCCGTGTGATACAAGTTTTACCAGAGGCTAGAGGATGGAAAGATGTAGTAGAAAAGTTTATTCATCAGTATGCTTTTACACTGCAACAGTATCCGGATAGAATGATTGCTTTGCTGATTGATTTTGATGAAGATGAAAACCGATTGAATTATGTAAAGGAACAGATTCCAGAAAATGTAGAGAGTAGAGTATTTGTTCTTGGAGTGTTGTCTGAACCAGAGAAATTAAGGAGCGATATTAAAAAGAGTTTTGAAGGAATTGGAGAAGCTCTGGCAAAGGATTGTTCTAGTGAGGAAAACAAGGTGTGTGGGCATGATCTTCTCAAAGCTAACAAAACTGAGTTAGACCGCATAGTTCTTTCTGTCAAACCATTTCTATTTAATTAACATCAGTTCGATGAGAGGGACTCGCTTCGTTTGAATCGGCTTCAGCCCCCTAAATCCCCCAAATTGGGGGACTTTGACCAAGAAAAAATTCCAGAGTTCAAAGAAATTATGCTGATTCAAAGTCCCTCAGAATGGGGGATTTAGGGGGCGAAGCGCTCAATAACGAAGCGAAAAAACTCCATCGAATTCACGTTAATTAGGGTAGGACAATGATGGTAACCCACTAATAAATTAGATTGCTCAATCTCTGATAACTGCTGAAAAAATTGTATACACTTTCTACTCATCAATTAAAGATGTATCTTCCTGAATCAGTACATAGGGTTGAACAATTAGCGCTGTAAATCGTTTGGTTTGATTGAGATTCCAGTCGGCTTTTTGTTGGGGAGAAGGTTTATACAACAGCCCTTCTGCAATCCAGTGTTGGACAGAGCTTGTATTGTCATTGACGATCGCCACCCCCACATCCGCCAAGTCTAATCCCGCAGCCACGATGATCACCGCGTCTCGCTTAGAATGAGGCATCAACCATTCCCACTCGGCTTGATCGATCGAGTCTGTGAGTTCTGCTTTCAAGTCTGACATGCTCAAAGTGTCCTGTTATCGTCCTAAATCATGTAACGCATTGATCGCTGCTGCACAACGCTGAGTGACGGCTTCGAGTTGGGCGCGATCGCTCGACTCTGGCGGCAAAATCAATTCACCAATCCGCACCGTAAGGGGGACAGGACGCGGAACGGCGGAGCCTTTTTGAAAGATCTGCTCAGTCCCCCACAGGCTCACAGGCAACAGCGGCGATTGAGTTTTGGCAGCAATCCAGGCGGCACCCAGTTTGGGATCTTGAATGCGCCCATCAGCCGTGCGAGTGCCATCCAAAAAAACGCCCGTTGCCCAACCTGATTCAATCGAGGCAATGGCCGCTTTCATCGCAGAACGATCGCCCGCCCCTCGCTTCACCGGATAGGCTCCATAAGCTGTAATTGCCTGCTTGAGACCCGGAACCCGAAACAGTTCTTCTTTGGCCATGTAGGCAACGGGGCGACCCACACAGCAAGACAGCAACATCGGATCAAAATCGCTGGCATGATTGCTCACTACCAACAGCCGTCCTCGTTTGGGCACCTGCTCAGATCCATAAATCCGCCCTCGAAAGTAGAGATGCAGCGCAGGACTCACCACCGACCACTTGAACAAGTGGTATAGAAAAAGGCTAATGAAAGGCTCACGATCGTTCGGCATAGTTTTTAGCAACCACCGCTCCCATTATTGAGGGAATTCGGCCACAGTGCTGACATTTTCTAACACCAGATTGGGGCAAGTGCGTTTGATAATGCCCGTGAGAACTTTACCCGGCCCGACTTCGACCACGCGATCGACTCCTTCTAAAGGCAACTGCAACGAGATTTCTCGCCAGCGCACTGCTCCTGTCATCTGTCGATTGAGGCGATCTTTGAGAACGGCCGCATCGGTACTGGGCAATGGATCGACATTCGACAAAACGGGCACCTGAGCCGATCGAAACTCAACCGCATCCAACACTAATTTGAACTGCGTCGCCGCCTCTGCCATCAACGGCGAATGAAACGCCCCACTGACATTTAGCTTGACGGCCCGTTTGGATTTAACCTGAGTGAGAACAAATTCTACCGCTACGGGTGTGCCAGAGATCACGACCTGCCCGGCGTTATTGTCGTTTGCTAACACTACATCAGCAGTTTGCTCAATGACGGTTTCGAGTTGGGTGCGATCGAACCCCAACAAGGCTGCCATCATGCCATCCGAGGCGCTATCCATCAATTCGGCGCGACGCTGAATCAGTTTCAGGCCGTCTTCAAAGCTAAACACATCCGCCACATAGAGGGCAGTGTATTCTCCCAAACTGTGACCTGCGACGAAATCAGGCTGATGCCCTTTTGCCTTGAGCAAGTCCGCCAAAATGCTCTCTACGACATACAGGCAAGGCTGCGTATACAGCGTGTGAGACACCTTATCGTCTGCGCTCTGACACACCTCAGCCACCGACCAGCCGAGAATCTGATCCGCCCGTTCAAATTTAGCTTTCGCCTCTGGAATTTCAAGCAAATCAACGCCCATGTCGATCGCTTGCGACCCTTGCCCCGGAAACACCCACGCTGTTTTAGTCATTCGCCATTAATCAGTAAAAACTTCAAATTCTGGATTTTGAAGGCCGTTCAACGCCCTAAATTTTACAGCCTATTCAAAGTCCTTTGTACTTATCAAAACATGAAGGAGGTTTCTAACGCTTCCCCTCACCGAACGCAAAAAATTTGTACTCTACTGACAAACTTATACCCGTCTTGGTGCAGCAGGATTGTTGTTGGGCTGCTGACGTGACGAATAACCAGCCAGCGCCAACGTTTCGCGATCTAGAAATGAAAGCGCCTCTTGAATCACATCGACTTCATGCGTTTCAAACAGCGACTCGCCACATTGATCGCAAACCCAAGCAGGAATTGCATCCCACGAAACATGATAGCCCTTTCGATCAATGCTAAAAGGAGCGGTGCCTCGACGCATCTGAGCTTTACAACACGGGCATTCCATCTCAAAGCCTCTCTCTAAAATCAGCCGTCCACACTAACGATTCATGTGGTTTCATTGATATCGTAATTCAAATAAAAAGTTACTTTGCGATCGACAACCTTTGCAAGTTCGCTCTAACTGAATTGTTGTGACGCTTACACTACAACTGCTTTGTACTTCGTTTCAAGGGACATTGGAATCTCTGAACCATGCTCATTGATCCAAACCCTTTCATCGCCACCAATATCTCCCTTCAGGTCGGTTCAATCGGGTTGTTAGACTGCTGGCGTTGAGCGATCTGGAGCAATAATCGTAATGCTTCATTTACAGATGCATCAGTCGGAAAAGCTTGGGCAATATCAGGATCTAAGAGAACTAAGTTTGTTCCTGCCCGATATCTTTCAACATATTTGCCTCTAACCCCTCCCGCCATTTTGGAGAAGTCGTATTCAGGGCGTAGTTCATCTTCTAGCTCATCAACTTCCTTCTTCATAAAACATCCTTTCCTGGCGAGTGGCTCTTCGAGCGCTGATGATGCGAGTTTGGTTTTCTCGATCGGTGTGGGAAACAACCAATAATTGCCCCAACCCTGACATCCCAATAATAATGTAGCGGCTTTCCCCAATGGAATGATTAGGGTCAGGAAATGTCACAGATAACGAGTCATCAAATACGGTCGTAGCTTCTTGGAAAGAGATATTATGCTTTCTCAGACTGATAATAGCTTTATCTGGATTCCACTCAAATTCCATGCAGAGGCTCTCGTTGCCAACGATTTCAGCAGTTTAGCAGGTTGCCCTTGAGAGGCTGTTAAGCATTAGCTTTATGCGAAGATTTTGCTCGCCGCTCCAACAGAATTGTTAGGCTTCTATCGTCAAAGTCCGAGTGTTGCAAGCCAGTTCTTACACACAAACTTTGCAGCAGCTTGTAGTGCCGCTGCTGCTGCTGTTGCTTCTGGTTCTTCACCTTGATGTACGACTGCATTTCTCAAACTATTCATATGGCGGAGTTCTGTAAGCAGATCTCTGCGCTCTTTCTCCTCAACATCGACAAATGCATTGCTACAGGCACCAGAAATACAAAGATCAAAACGAAGTGGGTTGCCCATTTCACGAACCGCATTTCTGACACCGTTACCACCAGCTAGGGTGTTTTTCTCCAGCCAGTATTCGACTGCTGGTGAGGCGACGATCTCGGCAGATGAACAAGCACAGAGAACTGCTTCGCGTAGATTACCGTTTTCAAAATGTCGAGTTCCATCAATCAGGATTCGCCAACTTGAGCTTATAGAGTCTGGTAAGCCCATCATGTACCCTAAGTGGAGCTTTTCAACGTCTACGTGAGAAGGAAGATAATGTTCAAGAATGTCATTTAGGTCGAGCATGACTGGTGTGTATTCCAGTCGTCTTTGCTCCTCAGGTGCAATCATCACAATTGTGCGACCATCAAGGCGATGCCTAGGTACCCATACATCAAAATATGTATGCTCGTACGCCCGTAGAAACCTATTAGCTAGAGCGCTTGCAAATTTGGCTTGCCTTTCTGAACTCCAGCTAAGTATGTTTTTGCTATATGGAACTTCAATCAGCATTGGTGCTGCTCTGTCCATCTCTTCTGCCTGTCGGCTGCTATTTCCACTGATAATACTGCACAGTTGAGCAAACTCCTTCGAGGTTGCTGGGGGAACGGATACGCTGAACAAGCAAGCATCATCCTCAAAGACTTCGGAAGTAACACTGATGCCTTGAGAAAAGAGACTTGATTTAGTAACCTCTATCGATGTGCAAAAGCCGAGATCTTCATCTAACTCCAATATGGATTCGCTCATATTTCAACATTGATTTGCTCATGATCAGTGATTTTGTTTAGAAGCCTAACTCTTATTTCATCCCTCATTCCTCACTCCTCTATCTGCCCCACTGAAAGACGATCGCTCCCCAAGTTAGACCTGCGCCAAAGCCAGAGGTGACGATCGTTTGCCCTTCCTTAATCTTCCCTTGCCGAACCGCTTCATCTAACGCCAGAGGAATCGAGGCCGCCGACGTGTTGCCATACTCTGCAAGATTGCTGATCACTTTGCTCGAAGGAATTTTGAGGCGATCGGCAACTGCATCTAAAATGCGCTGATTAGCCTGATGCAACAGCAACCAATCGACTTCTTCAACCTCAAGGCTGGCTCGAAATAGGGCCTTCTCAATCACTTCGGGCACTTTTTTGACGGCAAAGCGATAGACTTCTTGCCCGTTCATCGTGATCGGGTGAAACGTCCCTTGATTGATGGTGACATCATCCGTCAGGTTTTTGGGCTGAGACTGATACGACAGATTCAAGCAGTTATTTTGAGTGCCATCGCTGCGGAGTTCAAACCCTAACAGGCGATCGTGCAAATTAGCCTGCATCACCACCGCCCCGGCTCCATCGCCAAACAGCACACAGGTACGCCGATCTGACCAATCAACCCAGCGAGACAGCACATCCGCCCCAATCAGCAGCACATTTTGATAAACGCCTGTGCGAATGAACTGCGAAGCCGTCACCATGCCAAACACAAACCCCGAACAAGCAGCCGTCAGATCAAACGCCACCGCTTTAGACGCACCCAACTCAGCTTGAATCTGACTCGCACTGCCAAACAAATCATCCGCCGTCGAGGTTGCGAGAATGATTAAATCCAGATCCATTGGGGAAAGGCCGGACATCTCGATCGCGCCCCTTCCCGCCTCGACTGCCAGCTTGACCAGCGAACATCCGGGTTCTGCGAGTCGGCGTTGGCGAATTCCGGTGCGAGAGGCGATCCACTCATCCGACGTTTCTACAACCTGACTCAAAGCCTCGTTACTAAGGGACACGCTAGGAGTCGCCGAGCCACTCCCGGTAATTGCAATCCCTACGCCTGACTGTTCCAAAATCTTTTCTCCATCGTGACGAGGAACTGACGAATTGCGTTCTAGCTATCCGATTGAGTGCTGACAGCAGCCTGCTCATAGCTAGAGCGAATCCGATCAAGAACCTGATTGTCGATCGCGTCTTTTGCCAACCGGGCCGCATTAAAGATCGTCGGCGCTTGAGAACTGCCGTGACTGATAATGCAGATTCCCGCAACGCCCAAAAGCAAACCGCCCCCATGTTCGGCGTGATCCATGCGCTGCTTGATTCGCTTGAGATTGGGACGCAGCAAGGTGACCCCCACTTTCCCATGCAGACCTCTGGGCAACTCTTCGCGCAGAATTTGCAAAGCCACTTCGCCCACCGCTTCAGCAAACTTGAGCAGCACATTTCCCGCAAAGCCGTCACAGACAATCACATCAAAATTGCCCGACAGCACATCTCGCCCTTCTGCGTTGCCGATAAAGGGGATTTGGGGGTTTTCTTGCAACATCTCATGGGTTTGTAGGGCCAGTTCGTTGCCCTTGTTGGGTTCTTCGCCGATGTTTAGCAATCCGACTTTGGGTTCAGTGTTGCCCAACACATATTGAGAATAGATCGTTCCCATCAGGGCAAACTGTTCAAGAAATTTGGGTCGGCAGTCTACGTTTGCGCCCACATCCAGAATCAGCACAGGTTTACCTGCGATTAGCGTAGGGAGAACGGCCCCGATCGCCGGACGATCGATGCCCGGAAGTCGGCCCAACCGCAACAAGGCCGCCGCCATCGCTGCCCCCGAATGTCCTGCCGAGACGACCGCATCGGCCCGCTTTTTCTTGACCAGATCCATTGCCACATTAATCGAGGCTTTGGGTTTACGACGCAGGGCGGTGAGCGGTTCTTCTGACATTTCGATCGTCCCTTCTGACGGCACAATCTCGATCGTAGAAGTCTGCGTGTGTTGCTTTAAGGCTGCCTCAACCTGCTGGGGATCGCCCACCAACAAGACTTCGACTCCCAGTTCTGCTTGTGCCCTGAGTGCGCCAGCCACAATTTCGGTAGGGGCATGATCGCCGCCCATCGCATCAATTGCAATTCTTACCTGCGTTGATCCCATTGGCTCAGTTTATAAAAACCTTACAAATTCTATCTCAGATGACATTCCCACAGAGAGACAATTCTTTGAGAGGTCGGCTGATGTCTACCATCTTCGCTTGAATGGGGAGCGATGTTGCAAGAAAATCGGGGAGAAGGGATGGAGGGAGGAGGGAGGAGCTAAACAGGGTTTTGGTCTTTGCTGGGCGCGATCGACAACTAAAAACGCCAATCGTTCCCTAGTTTTTAGGAGTCGATCGGCGTTCTCTCTATATTCAGCAAGCCACCTGGGTTGTCTTTGTCAAACAAAGCAGATCAGCTTCACGTTCGTAGCGTAGATTATTGAAGAAGGTGATCGGGGATCAAAAACCACACCAAACTTCTTCATCCCTCGTCCCTCATCCCTCATCCCTTATCCCTCTCCTACCGTCTTCTACCACCCACACGCGATCGACCGCTACCAAACGAGCTAGGGCGGTTGACTCGACTAGGGGTTGAGCGATTAGAGCGGCGTAGAGTGCTAGAGCCATACCCCGATCCGGTGGGGCGATCGTTTCTCACAGCAGGGCGACGAACTGTGGGATTGCTGTAGCCTGGAGAATTGATCCGTCCAGTAGAACGAAAGGCTTGACGGTTTCTCACAGCGGCCGGAGGAGCCTGATAGCGCTGTTGATAGCGGTTGACTGCTTGGTTGTAGCTGCTTCCATAACCACCAAACCCACTGAGAGGAATACCGGGTTGATAAACGGGCGGCACATAATATTGAGGCCGAAACAGGAGGCTACCGATCGCTTGACCTGCCAAAGCTCCCGCAAAAGGTGTCCAAAAACTTGGCTCTTGACGCACCACGACTGTCTGACGCTCACCCGTTTGAGGATTGGTCACATTCTCGGTGACATTGTGGACATACTCAATTTTGAAGTCTTCAGGAATGTGCAGCGAGGCTTGATTATTCTCAACCTTGAGGTAGCCTTTTTGTCCCGCTTTGATTTCTTCGGGGGTCAGTTGGGCTAGGGGCAAATTGGTCGTCCTGAAAGCGGAAGGTGTGCCAGGAGGCGTGTCTCTTAGCAAAACCGTATACTCGCCATCAGCGTCATTGTAGGTTGCCTGCTGAAGCGGATACTGGCCATTAGGAAGTTTGGTTTCTCCATTGCGCGTCTCGGTCGCACGGTTAGCTTGGGGGCTGGCTTGGGGATCACTGAGACTGGAACTGCCGCAGCCGATCGTCGTCCAACACAGAGCCAGAGACATCGAGAGAACTAAAAAACGTCGGGACATAGACCGAATCCGATTAATAAAGGGTTGTGAGTTCATGAGCTGATAACAAAAGTTCAATAGAGCAACGTTTAACAGAAAATGTGGTGGTTACAGGGGAATTAATTCTGGAAAAAACTCTAAAAGCTGGTCAGAGGTGAGTTCTTCTCCAAGGCTGGCGGGTGAAAAGTGAACTTGAACCGCTCGTAGACGCTCCTGATAGTGCAGATTGATCAGGGCTTTGAGTCCAGTTCCCAGGGCGCTTATGCTGGCAAGATCGGTTTCTAGATCGGGAACTTCCCCTTCGCTGGCGATCGTAATCATGACGACCAGGTTCTGCGTCACCGGAAGCGCCAAATCATCCGCAGCCTCGTTTGCCAATTCTGGGGCACTCATGTAGCGCTGGGCAGAGTCGGTAAACAACTCATTTACATAGTCGCCTGCTTCTCCCTCGCTCCAAAACACATCGCCTTCGTTGGCTGCTGATTGCCAGTAGGTCTGATATTGCAATAGGCTTTGACAGAGTTCGACCAGTCCTTCGCCCAGGGTTTGCATATCGCCTTCTGACTCTACTGCGTCTCGCGCGGCTTGATTGAGAACGCCCAACAGCGGAGCGACTTCTTTGCCCGCCAAGTGAATGAATAGACGGCAGACCACAAAGCGAGTCTTACCACTAAATTGATTAAAGCGATCGCGTAGACTCATCCACCTCACCCCGCTTGAAATAAAAGAGTTTACTCAGAACATTCATCTACTGTACTAATTCGTGGTGCAGATCATATCCGTCGCAGGGTAGCGAATACCGAGCCAAAATAGAGAGATGTTTAGAAGTCTTTCGATCGATCTATGAGCGCCACGATCGCGCCATTGAGCCTTCTCAAGATGCAGTTCGCACTACCTTTTACATTTCAGGTGACTTCTTCTCATGAGCTTTTCTCAAGTCAAGCAACTGTTATTGGGCAAAGCGCTTCCTACTAGTGCCCATGCAGAAGAACGGTTAAGCAACTCAGCAGCGTGGGCAGTCCTTTCGTCAGATGTGCTTCCAACGGTCGCTTATGCCGCTCGACTCTAATTGTTTTGGTTGCAACAGGCACAGGCGCGTCGGTATTGGGTTGGTCACTGCCCGTAGCGATCGCAATCATTGCCTTGTTGATCATCGTGATTCTTTCTTATCGTCAGACGATTCGCGCTTACCCGCAGGGAGGCGGTTCCTGTATCGTTGCCCGTGGCAATCTCGGACTGTTGCCAGCACTGGTCGCAGGCGGTTCGCTGATGATTGACTATATTTTGATCGTCGCCGTCAGCTAATCCCATGCGAATTGGGGAATTTTGCGTCGGCTCAAAATTTTGGTCTTAAAGTCCCCCAGAATTGGCAGCTTGGGGAGAGAAGCGCCAAACAACGAAGCGTAGAAACCCCATCGAATTCACGTCACGTCAATCTCGATTTCCGGATTGATGAAATCCTTTGATGAAGCCGATCGCTTGCTCGACACTGGGTAACTCAAACTTTCTCACGGGCGGCAGATTTAGACTTGGCTCTGCTTTGGAGGAGGGAATGGAGTGCTTGCCAAACTGGGGATTGTGATAGATCGTCAGAGCTTGATTGTTGGAGTTGAGTAGGGTAATTTTGGTCGGAGATTGGAAGAAGGGGATTTTTTTGATGGCGATCGGGATCGATTGCAAAAGTTTTACACTGTCTACCTGCTGAGTTTGCTGACTCAAGCGAGTTACGAGTTTTTGAAACTGCCGCAGAATGCTTGACCCGTTACTCGAACCGTTACCCAAACCGTTGTGCATCTCTTGCGTCGGGATTTGCTGCATCAACTCCAAAATATTTTTCTGAACAAACTTGGCATCATCAAACGGAAATATCGCAACGTAGGCAGCAATGAAAAGTTGTTCGTCTCGCTCTAGCTCAAAGGTTAGCGTCGTGCGACGGCGGCGAACAGTCAGACTAGGGGGAGGGGTCAAAGCGCCACACTGTCGAGCAATTTGTTCATACGTAACGGCCAACCCACAGTGAGCATCGGTGTCGAGGCGATCGTCCACCACAATCTGCACCGTCGGCGGTGTTTCATTAAAATATTCGCGACAGTCATCGGTCAAAAATTGGTAGACCCGACTCTGATCGCCATTCAAACTCAGATCGATCCAGCGGCAAGTCGCCCCCTCGGTCTTGACTCCATAAGGCGGAACGGCGTGTAGCTTAACCCCCGTCATCATCGAACCACTCAAATCGGCCCCGGCCCAATCAGCCCCCGCCAAATTTGCCCGCGTTAAGTCCACATGTACCAGGGTTGCATCCAGCAAAATGGCATGACTGAGATCGGCTCCCGTCAAATTTGCGCCACTGAGCTTTGTCCCGCTTAAATCGGCCCACCGCAAATCTGCCCCGCTCAAATCAGCCCACCGTAAATTTGCCCCTGATAAATTTGCGCCTTGAAGGTTGGCTCGGCTCAGATTGGTTTGTCTAAGTTCGGACTGAGTGAGGTCTACGCCCGTCAGATCAGCGCCACTGAGATCACTGCTCGTCAGATTTGCCTGCTCTAGATTGGCGGAGGTTAAAACGGCATGGCGCAAGTCGGCCCGACTCAAATTTGCGTGACTCAGGTTGGCGTATCGCAGTTTGGTGTCTCTCAGGTCTGCATTGCTGAGATTGGCTCCTTTGAGGGTGGCTCCGCTCAATTCGGCTCGTGTCAGTTCGGCTTTGATCAATTGGGCGCTTGTCAGGTCTGCTCCCGTCAGGTCAGCCAGCGTCAGGTTTGCCACGTTGAGATTTGCGCCTGTGAGGTTGGCTCTGCTGAGATTAGTGCCGTTGAGTTTGGCGACGCTGAGGTTGGCTTGACTGAGGTTGGTTTGGCTGAGATTTGCACCCGTAAAATTGACAATACTCAGGTCGGCGCGACTGAGATCTGCTCCACTCAGGTTGACTCCACTGAGGTTGGCTTCTCGGAGATTGAGGGTAGAAAACGCCCTTGACCCTGCCCCATACTTTTCAAGAACTTCCTCAGCTTTCATTCAGATTCTCTTTGACCAAATATCCGAAAATTTGCGGTTTAGCTGGAATTAACGTACCCAGATCCAAATCAGAATTAGCCTGTATAACGGGGTGGGAAATCGTATCTTCATTTATGAAAATCGGCATTGTAGGATTGGGTTTGATTGGGGGATCGCTGGGGTTAGATCTGCGATCGCAGGGTCACGAAGTTTTGGGAGTCAGCCGTCAAGAACGAACCTGTCAGGTTGCCGTAACGCGAGGAGCGGTGGATGATGCGGGAGTAGACCTTAAATTTTTAGCAGACACGGACGTGATTTTCCTCTGTACACCGTTAGCCCATCTTTACACCACGGTTACACAGTTGATTCCGTATCTTTCTCTGAACACAGTATTAACCGATGTGGGGTCAGTCAAACAATCTGTTGTTCAGGACATCTCGCCGCTGTGGAAAAATTTTGTAGGCGGACACCCTATGGCAGGCACCGCAGAAAGTGGCATCGAAGCGGCCCAGCACGGACTATTTGCCCGAAGTCCTTACGTTCTCACGCCAACTGAAACCACGCCCCCAGATGCGATCGCTCTAGTCGAATCGATCATCAAACCTTTGCAAGTCCGTCTCTATCACTGCTCACCTGCGGATCACGATCGGGCGGTCGCCTGGATTTCTCACCTGCCTGTGATGGTCAGCGCCAGTTTGATTGCAGCCTGCACCAGTGAGTCAGATTCCAGCGCATTGAAACTCGCCCAAACATTGGCAAGTTCTGGGTTTCGGGATACCAGTCGCGTGGGGGGCGGCAATCCAGAATTGGGGGTGATGATGGCTCAGTACAATACTGTTGAAGTGCTGCGATCGCTCTCCGTTTATCGAGACAAGCTGGATCAGATTATTGGAACGATCGAGCAGGAAAATTGGGCGGCTTTAGAGGAAAGTCTTAGTCAGAGTCAGCGCGATCGACCCAAATTCGTAGACTAAATTCGTAGCTTGAATTTGTAGGCTAATCTTCTGGGGGGCGCATGGCTTCTCGTGCTAAGACGGCTAACCCTGCAACGCCAAGACTGATGAACCAGACATATTGATACCAATAGGCTTGAATCTGAGCAACGGCTGACAATTCGGGGTGCAGATTAGACAAATAGACCAGTAAAAACATCAGCATCAATCCGCTAAACCCGGTGAAGGTCAAGCCTGCCATAATGCGAGCGGGTTTGAGTTCTGCGTCGGTGATGGTGTCGAGGTCAACCTTGGCCAATTCGTCCAAAAACTCGTCGGCGGCTTGCGAAGTTTCTCCCAAATTCATCGCGGTTTCGGAGGGGAGGAGAGGAGCGATCGTTTCCACAGTTTTGAGGCGCAGCGATCGTTCGGTATCTCGCAATCTTACCAATGGCGATGGGGTGGGTTCGGCAAATTCCAGCCGTTCTTTTGGGTTTTGGGACGACATGGGCAGAGGGAGGGAGGAGGGAAGAGGGAAGAGGGAAGAGGGAGGAGAGAGGAGGGAGGAGGGAGGAGACCTTTACAGATTGTGGCAAAAATTCTGGGCGATCGCTTCTCAGCCTTTCTGGAGTTCGTCTAGTTTAGCCAGGACTTCGCGGCTGTGGACGATCGGATTTACGCCTGTGAAGGTGGCTTTGAGGGTGCCTGCGGGATCGATGATGAAGGTGTGACGCGATGAGACAACGCCCATCCAAGAGCCGTAAGCTTTGCTGGTTGCGCCTGTAGTGTCGGCCAAAAGCGGAAATTTTAGCCCTTCAGAATCGCAAAAATCGGCGTGAGAATCGACATCATCGGCACTGATACCCAAAATTTGAGTGTTGCGATCGAGATACTTCGGTAAATCTTGCTGAAATTTTTTGGCTTCGATCGTGCAGCCTGATGTGAAATCTTTGGGGTAAAAGTAGGCGACGATCCATTTGCCTCGATAGTCTGCCAGCGAAATCTGACCGTCTCCGGTATTTGTGGGCAGCGCAAACTCTGGAGCAGGCTCATTAATTGGCGGAAGTTTGCCACCCATCGCTAGCGCAGAAGGAACCACAGCCAGCAAAACGAGACAGCAGGAAAGGAAGAAAGTGAGGAGCGATCGACGGTTCATAGTCTTGTAGATAAGAGAACTTAACACAAGTTTACATCCGTGTTGAGACGATCAGAACCAGAGAAAATGATTGTGTCAAAATTGAGGAGTGAGCCATTTTACCGACTGCCGAACAAAACTTCACGACCGTTTGCGTCTGTCAGATGCTTTCTGACCTGTACCGTAATATTCAACTGTTTCGATTCAGTACAGAATCTGGCGAAATTTACATCTTCGCTGGTGAAGAGTTGCAAATTATTATTCCCCGTAATGGCAGATGGAGGTTTGTAGATGAAACCCAATTATGATGCAATGTCTTGGCAAGAATTGAGAGCTTATATTCTTCAAAATCGTCATGATCTGGAGGCAATAGAATCTTTCTTTGCGCGTCGCAGTCCCGATTCAGAAGCGACCTGGTTTTCTGCACCCAAAACGTTAGAAGAATGGAAGGAACAAGAGGAAGTGATACGCGCAGAGATTGAGAAGCGATCGAAGAAGAAGCCGTCTGATTCGCCCTAAATAAAAGCTGAGGAGTGATCTATTTTACCGACTGCTGATCAAGGATTGACATGTATTCGAGTTTTTCAAACTTTGTCGAACTTCTATCAAAGTGCTGAACTCTTTCGATACAGTGATAGGACGGGTGAAATCTACCTTTTTGTAAGTGATGAAATTCAGATTGTGATTTATCGAGATGGAACTTGGAGATTCATCAATGAAACCTGACTACAACAAAATGTCTTGGAAAGAATTGAGGACTTATTGTTTACAACATCGCGATGATTTGGATGCGATCGAATCCTTTTTTTCTCGGCGCAGTCCTGATTCGGAAGCTGTTTTATTTCATCCTCCAAAAACCGAAGAAGAATGGCATCAACAGCTTGAAATGATTCGTCCAATTCTTGAGAAAAAACCGAAACAGTCTTAACGTCAGGTCAAAATTGCGCCACCCATTAAGCGCTGGTAACGGTATGCTAATTCGGCTTTCATGGCGGGGAAACGATCGAGGCTGGGGTCTTTGGCGATCGCTTTTTCGGCGGCTTCTCGTGCCACTTCTAGAACGTCTTGATCTTCGACTAAACTGGCTAAAGCAAAATCTGGTAGTCCTGATTGACGCATTCCCAACACTTCACCGGGCCCGCGAAATCGCATATCCATCTCAGAAATAAAGAAGCCGTCTTGAGACTGTTCTAGTACATTTAATCGCTGTCTTGCCGTCTCTGCTTTAGAACTGCTCATTAACAAACAGAACGACTGAGATCCCCCTCGACCGACTCGCCCTCGAAGCTGGTGTAATTGTGACAATCCGAATCGCTCGGCGTGTTCGATCAGCATGACGGTAGCGTTGGGAACGTCTACCCCGACTTCGACGACGGTGGTTGAGACGAGAATTTGAGTTTCGTTGTCGCGAAATTTGGTGATCGATTCGTCTTTTTCGGCTGAGGTCATGCGTCCGTGCAGCAAGCCGACTTTGAATTCGGGAAAGACTTTTTCTTGAAGTTCTTGATGCTCTTCGATCGCCGACTTCAAATCCAATTTTTCAGACTCTTCGACCAGCGGTAAGACGACGTAAACCTGGCGACCCTGAGCAATTTCTCGCCGGATCAAATCGTAGGCATGTGGGCGATCGCGTCCCATCAGCGCAGTGGTCTGAATCGCCTTGCGGCCGGGAGGTAATTCGTCAATCTGGCTTACATCCAAATCGCCGTGCAGGGTCAAGGCCAACGTGCGAGGAATGGGAGTCGCCGTCATGGTCAAAACGTGAGGATGCTCGCCTTTTTGCTGGAGTCGGGCGCGTTGTTGAACGCCAAATCGATGCTGCTCGTCAATCACACACAGGCCCAATCGCTGAAAGTTCACAGTGTCCTGAATCAGGGCGTGAGTCCCCACCAAAAGCGGCAACTGTCCCGTTTCGAGTTGGGCATGAATTTCGCGACGTTTGGCGGCCTTGGTCGAACCTGTCAGCAACTCCACAGGCAGATTGAGTAAATTGAACCAGCCAACCAATTTTCGGTAATGCTGTTCTGACAAAACTTCAGTCGGTGCCATGAATGCGGCTTGATAGCCTGCCTCGATCGCCGCCAAAATCGCCACCACCGCTACGACCGTTTTTCCCGATCCGACATCGCCCTGAACTAACCGATTCATCGCACTGGGCTTTTGCAAATCATTCAGAATGTCGTTGATAACTCGCTGCTGTGCGCCTGTAAATTGGAAGGGCAAACTCTCCGTAAATCGGTGAATCAGTTCGCCCTGGGGAGCCAGAATCGCGCTTTTCTGAATCTGCTGCTGTTCTTGTCGTCGCTTGAGCAGACCGAGTTGCAGATAGAAAAATTCGTCAAACACCAACCGCCGTCGAGCCGCCGCCAACGTCTCGCTGTCAGGGGGAAAGTGAATGTGAGCGATCGCTTCCGCTAATCCAATCAACTGATAGTGATCAAGCAGTCCGGGAGGCAGCGCTTCTTGAAGTTTGGAAACGGCTGGAAGTGAGGCGACGACTGTTTTTCTGACCAGATCAGCACCCACCCCTTCGGTCAGCGAATAAATAGGAATGATCCGCCCGACTGTCAGGGAATCAATCGCATCGCCTGAGTGATCCAAAATTTCCAAATCCGGATCTTCGAGCGTTTTACCAAACTTGGTTTCTTTGACCAGACCGGATGCAGCGATCGCGGCCCCAACGGGAAACTGGCGCTTTTGTTGTTCTTGCCAGCCTCGATTGCTGTAACGCGCTCCTGCAAAAAATCGGCTGATCTTCATCTGACCTGTGCTGTCTCGAATTACAAGTTCGACGATCGTCAGCTTACTGTTGCGCGGACTGGTAAAACAGCTACAGCTTTTGATCGTTCCCACCAACGTCACCGTCTCGCCGACCTGCAATTCTCGGATGCTCACCTGACGCGCATAGTCCACATGGTCACGCGGGTAGTAATACAGCACATCCCGCACCGTGTACAGCCCCAACTTCGCCAGTTTCTCGGCATTTTTTGGGCCAATTCCGGGCAGATACGTTAATTTTTGATCGAGAGAAAGATCGCGATTGACTTCCGCAACCGGAGCCGTTTTGGGGGTTTTGATCGTGGGTTTTGGGTCTGGTGACTGGGAAGATTCTGCCGTTTTGCTGTGCGTGGTGTCTTTGTGAACTTGATACAGAAATCGTCTGGTCTCAGCCACTAGATGCTGTCGTTCAGAAAAAGATAGATCGGCGTACCCTGCAAACTTTTGGGCAATTTCTTGACACTTTTGGCGATCGACAGGCAGATCTGCCGCAGGTTCACTCAAGTTGAGGCGCAAAAATTCATTGAAGTGGTAACGATTCCCCTCCAGGTTATTGAATCCATGCTCCGCCTCAACTGCAAGAGCCTTTTGCAACTTCACCAGATCCATCGAATTAGACAATTTGTACTACTTTTAATCTGCCTGCTCGATGAAGTCTAACAAAATTCGCTGCGCCCCTTCGGTCAACGGTCGAATCTGCTGCGCCCGATCGCTATACCGTTCCCCTCGCCGAATCTCTTCGCGAGTCAGTAGCTGCATGTCCCAGCCTTCCATCAGCGTCAACTCTGACAACTCCACCTTGAGCGGCGCATAAAATACATAGCGAATCACCTTCTCATCGACATAGCAGCCAAACCGCTGAACGATCGGCATTACATAATTGATCTCTTCGACTACTTCCCGCTGGACGGCGATTTCGGGTGTTTCTCCGGGTTCCAAGTGTCCGCCAAACATGCCCCAGTGGGCGGGATAGACGATATTGGGCAGATCATCGCGTAGCTGCATTAAGAATTGATTCTCACGAGTAAGAATGGCGATCGCTACCTGAACGCGAGTTTCATCTGGTGCGGCTACAAAGTCGTCAATCCGATTCATGAAGTTTTGCCCACAGAAACGACCTCAACGGCTCCCTGTTGCTCAAGATAGACCGTGCCCGACTCTCGACCGTCTAGCAGAATACTTTGATAGCGAACTTTTCCAGTCACTTTCACCTCAGTCGCCACTGGCAGCTTTTCTTTTGTCACAACCCAAATCTTCCCCGTCGCATCTTGAAGCTCAAAAGCCCGTTGACCCAGGAGCGGCGCTTGAGCGACAATTTTGCCCTGCAACCGCACCGTATAATTCGTTTTACCCTTTTGAATCTCACTGATCTTGGTCGTACCAAAATCCAACACTGAAAACACCGCCCCCGGTTGAACTGGCTCAGACGCTTGAGGAGACCCACAACCCACCAAAAAGACCAGCCCAACACAAGAGAAGACCGAGAAGAGCGATCGCATAACCCCCACCGCCTCAAATGGTTTAACTCACAATCCGGGACATCTACAATCAAGGCTGGCGATCGAACCGCCACACCCAAAGTCAAATCCAGCAACCCATTACAAGGTAGTCCAAATCTGCCAAACTGAGCGGAAGATCACCCGCATTCAGCCAAACCTCCCAATTCTAAGTTCATCCCTCATCCCTCATCCCTCATCCCTCATCCCTCATCCCCCATGATTCTCCTCGACGGTAAAGCCCTCGCCCAAAAAATGCAGACCGAGTTAGCCCAACAGGTGCAAACCCTGCAAGCTCAAAATCGTCCTCCCGGTTTGGCTGTACTGATGGTCGGAGACAATCCCGCCAGCGCCGCCTACGTGCGAAACAAAGAACGCGCCTGTGCAGCCGTGGGAATCGCCTCGTTTGGCAAACACTTTCCGATCGAGACGACTCAAGCAGAATTAGCGCAAACGATCGGAGAATTAAACCAGGACGATCGCGTCGATGGCATTCTGGTACAACTGCCGCTACCCAATCACCTCGATAGTGTCGCTCTGCTCAATCAAATCAATCCCGACAAAGACGCAGACGGGTTGCATCCCTTTAATCTAGGGCGACTGCTGCGCGGCGAACCGGGGCTGAGAAGCTGTACACCCGCCGGCGTGATGAAGCTGCTCGAAGAATATCAAATTGATTGTAAAGGCAAACAAGCGGTCGTCATTGGGCGTAGTATTTTGGTGGGGAAACCCATTGCACTCATGTTGTTGGAGGCGGATGCGACGGTGACGATCGCCCATTCTCGCTCTCATGACCTGACGGCGATCGCCCAAAGTGCTGACATTTTGATCGCAGCAGTCGGTCGTCAAAACCTGGTCACAGCCGAAATGGTCAAACCGGGAGCCGTGGTGGTCGATGTGGGGATCAATCGCGTAACTGACGCGACGGGCAAAAGTCGTCTGGTTGGAGATGTCGATTTTGATGCGGTGCAGCAGGTCGCAGGATACTTAACGCCTGTTCCGGGTGGGGTGGGTGCGATGACTGTTACCATGCTGTTGCACAATACAGTGTGGAGCTATTCGCAAAAGCTTTGAGGGTTGAGAACTAAAAACTGATTTTCACCTTTCTCATTTTTATAAAATCTCTAATGCAAAATTTGCCCAATGGGAAGCAAGGCTCAGTAGGAGGGACTCTAATGGTGGTGACGGACGGAACACAGTTTTCTAAACAAGCGCCTCAGTTTGATCTGCGGGCTTATCTCGCGGCAAGACAAAAAAAGGTAGAAGCGGCCCTCGATCGTTCGCTTCCGATCGTCTACCCTGAGCAGATCTACGAAGCGATGCGCTACTCTCTGCTGGCCGGTGGAAAGCGGCTACGGCCGATCCTCTGTCTAGCAACGTGCGAATTGGCAGGAGGAACGATCGATATGGCGATGCCAACCGCCTGCGCGTTAGAAATGATTCACACGATGTCGCTGATTCATGACGATTTGCCTGCGATGGATGATGACGACTATCGGCGGGGCAAACTCACCAACCACAAAGTTTTTGGCGAAGCGGTGGCGATTTTGGCGGGCGATGGGCTGCTGGCTTACGCTTTTGAGCATATTGCGGAAGAAACTCAGAACGTGCCTGCCGATCGTCTCGTCAAAGTCATTGCTCGATTGGGGCGGGCCGTCGGGGCTGCGGGGCTGGTCGGCGGACAGGCTGTTGACCTCCATTGTGAAGGCGTTTGTGATGTCAAGATTGAGACGCTCAATTTCATCCACGCCCACAAAACGGCCGCTTTACTCGAAGCTTCGGTGGTCAGTGGCGCTATTTTAGCCGGGGCCTCCGAAACAGATGTTCAGAAATTGACTCGATATTCTCAAGCGATCGGACTAGCCTTTCAAATCGTCGATGATGTCTTAGATATCACGTCCACTCAAGAAGAATTGGGCAAATCAGTCGGCAAAGATCTACGCGCTCAAAAAGCTACCTATCCCAGCTTTTGGGGCATCGACGAATCCAAAAAACAAGCCCAACAACTCGTCGAGCAAGCCAAGTCAGACGTATCAGGATTTGGCGATCGCGCCCTACCTCTGATGGCGATCGCGGACTTTATCACCGCTCGAACCCACTAAGAACTACCGATAAAAAGTGCCGATTCAAACCAACTGAACAACCCACCAAACCCTTTCATCCCTCATCCCTCCCCCCTATGCAGGACTTTGGCACCATTTTAGACAACCGAGTGCTGCTGATCGCTCTCGTCGCGTGTTTGATTGCTCAGGCTACAAAGCTATTGGTTGAGTTAGTCGTCAATCAGAAGGTTAACTTGAAGGTTTTGGTCGAAAGTGGTGGAATGCCCAGTTCTCATGCGGCGTTGGTAGCAGCGCTGGCGGCAGGAGTCGGGCAGACATCGGGATGGGCCAGCAGTGAGTTTGCGATCGCCACCGTGTTTGCCATTATCGTCATGTATGATGCGGCGGGTGTGAGACGGGCAGCCGGAAAGCAGGCACAAATTCTCAACCAGATGATCGACGAATTCTTTCAGGGCGAACATCAATTTACCGAAGAACGTCTCAAAGAACTGCTCGGACACACGCCCGTTCAGGTGATTGTCGGCTCGATTTTGGGAATTGCGATTTCTTGTGTCGCCGAGTTTGCCTTTAATCTAAAGTAAATAATTTGAAGTAAAGCTACCTGCCGCCGATCGCAGGCACACTCACCGCAGATCTCAAAAGGGTGACGCGACGGCTATCGACAACCATCGCCCAAAAGCCGCGATCGCTGAGTTTCTGTAAAGTTGAGTTAGCGATCGCCTGATCCGTCGTTTGAATGGCTAACAGATAGGGACGCTGACCATAGGAGACCAGACCCACTTCTTTGCTCAATGCCTGCTGGACTTGTCCCGCCAATTCTGGACGATCAAAGTAGCTGACCAAGACGGCATATCCAGTCCCAAGCGGTTGAGGGTTGTAGGTCGATGGATCAGAGGCTTTGGCCGACAGAGGTGCAGGTTCGGGGGGGCGAGTCGCTGTCGGAGTCTGAGTTGAGCGGGCGACAAAGGCTTGGAGTCCAACGGTTTGGGTGAGGTATTGGGCCCACGAGTTAGCCGTCTCAACCGAACTAAAGCCACTCACACGAGTCACCACATTTTCCAGGTAGTTACAGACCGTCGCATCTGCATTGTTGGGCAACACACTCCGGACTTTGGACTGGGTTTCTGAAGTTTTGTTGAGAACCAATAACAGATACTCGCCGGACTTGGGGGGCTGACACTGAGGATAGGAGGTCTGCGCCATCGTGCTTGTGGCCGTCATCGCCAACCCTGCAACTGTAAGAAATACCTGTAACGATCGAGTCATAGTGAGTTTTGACTTTTGGATTCTAGATTTTAGACGGTCTCAGGCGATTTGTTTCAAATTTAGTCGGACGGGTTTGAGTGATTTTACCGATGAGCTTCAATCTAATCTCTGAAATCCGAAGCGCCTATGAGACAGAAGACAGTGACGCAAGCGGTTGAGGAATGGTTTCTGAAGCCTCAAACTGCCCGGTGATCACGTATTCTAATCGCAGTTTTAGCCAGGTGATGAATTGAGGATTGGTAGACACGATCGCCGCTGCGGGTTGCGGACAGCCAGCTTTGACGGATGCCAATTCGGGCGCTTCCAAAAAGGCAGGCTGACGAATTAGCCAAAAATCAATTTCCTTTTCGTTTTCTCGATAATTGCGAGTTCGTTCCTTGATCACTTCTGCGATCGGTTCTTCATCGATGAGAAATTTCTCGCTGGCCAAAACGTAATAGTAAGTCGTCATTTGCTTAAATTTGTAGTTTGGATGGCAAAAGGATGATTTGGGCGGTTTGAGTGTGAGGTTCGACGAATCTCTAAGGATCGTGAATTGAATAAGGTCGATGATTGCCTGGTTGCTTCGCCCCCTAAATCCCGCATTCTGGGAGACTTTGAGAAAGCAGACATTCTAGAATTTGAGGCAGTTTCGCGGTTCAAAGTCCCCCAAATTTGGGTGATTTAGGGGGCAGAAGCCGAATTAAACGAAGCGAAATCGCGAGATTACAGGTTGTTTAATTCACGATCCTAAGCCAAGATCTTCACGTTCAAAGTTCTCCTCGAATCGCTTGTTTCATCTCGCGCACGGCTCGTTCTAACCCGACCAGGGCGGCCCGGCTGATGATCGTGTGTCCAATATTCAATTCTTCCATGCCTGGGAGACCTGAGATCGCAAAAACATTCCAATAAGTCAAACCGTGTCCCGCATTCACGCGCAGGCCAGCGGCGATCGCCTGTTCACAGCCTTTGGCTAAGAGTTCTAATTCTTTTTGGCGATCGGACTCGCTGTGAGCTTCGGCATACTGTCCGGTGTGGAGTTCGATAAATTTTGCGCCTGTGGCGGCGGAGGCTGCAATCTGGTGAGAATCTGCATCAATGAATAAGCTGACCGGAATGTGAGCGTCTTGGAGTTGGGCGACAACTTGCTGCATACGATCACGCTGCCCTGCAATGTCTAATCCGCCTTCGGTGGTGACTTCTTGACGCTTTTCGGGGACGAGGGTGACGTAATCGGGTTTGATATCGAGGGCGATCGCCACCATTTCATCAGTCGCTGCCATTTCTAGATTGAGATGAGTTCTCACCGTCTGACGCAACAGCCGTACATCCCGGTCTTGAATGTGGCGACGGTCTTCGCGCAGATGAACGGTAATGCCATCGGCTCCGGCTAGTTCTGCGAGGACGGCGGCCGCAACGGGGTCAGGCTCTACAGTGCGTCGTGCTTGACGAATAGTGGCGATGTGGTCAATGTTAACGCCGAGAGTAGGCAATTTCTTTTCTCCAAAAGGCTCGATCTTGATTTTAGTGCATCTACGATCGCAGCTAAAACGATCAATTCAAGTCACTCTTAAAGTCCCCCAAAATTGGCAGCTTGGGGGGCAGAAGCCGTCAACACCGAAGCCGCATCCATCAAATTCACACTAATAAACAAGAATAAACAAGAGCAAATCGAACTCAATCACGACGAATATTTAGCCAGGTGGGTGACTGAGATTCGCGACCCCTGGAGGGTAACTCGGAGAGATCGCTTTCCTCTCGCTGAACTTGGTCTTTGATGGTTGCCAGATCGGTGTAGAGGTCAGACACATTGATCAAGCTGTCACTGGTCATTGAGTAAAGGCTCACCACCTCGACCCGCACGCCCCGATAACTAACCGAATTGACTGCATAAGCGAGATCTCCATCTCCACTAAGCAAAACGATCGTGTCACAACAACCTGACAACCTCAACATATCGACCGCCATTTCAACATCCAAATTAGCCTTACGAGTGCCATCTGGAAACTGAATTAACTCTTTAGCAACGACGCGATATCCGTTGCGGCTCATCCAAAGTAAAAATCCCTGTTGTTTTTCGTTACTGCGATCGACTCCGGTGTAAAAGTAAGCCCGTACCAGTCGCCGCCCCCCGACTAAAAATTGCAGAAGCTTTGCATAATCGATGCCAACACTCAAGACCGATGCTGCATAAAACAGATTAGAGCCATCGACCAACACCACCACGCGGTCGTGCTCCTGAGAGGCATTCGTCACCCTGCTAGAAGCCGCTACTTCTGGCTCAAACGGCTCATTCCAATGATCTAAGTTAGGCAAGTGACGCTCTCTCTGAGGTCTGGGAATGAGTCCCGACATAACAGCCTCCGGGTGAATGAGTTTGCGGATTGCTCCTGGTTTTGGGGCGATCAAGCTCAAGTAAAACGATGGGAAAGGCTATTTACCGCGCAGTGATTCAAAAGCAGAAGAATTTAAGATTTCTTTTAGTTTTTAACATGATTTCCTGACAATTGACTTGAGTTGATCAACCCAGCAATCACTCTTGATTTATCGCAACATTTTTGGATGAAATGAAACTTGGTTAGAAGTCTGTGCATTCGTCTAAGCAGCGTAAAAGTTCGGCAATGGTGCCGACATGGGCGATCGCTCCTCTCGGTAGATGCGGTGCATCGCCATCAAACAATTCTGAAATCGCGCCCAAACAAACCTGCTGCTCTAGATGAGTCTGCAACGGCTGCCAATCAAATGGCAGGGGACAATCCGCATAAAAATGATTCCATGCCCGCAAAAAAGGACTGAGTAACCAACTCCAAACTGTGCCCTGATGGTAAGCCAATTCTCGCGTCCAGACCGCGCCTTCATAGCGTCCTTGATAATTGGGATCAGTGGGGTCAAGCGTTCGTAAGCCATAGGGAGTCAGGAGTCGATCGCGGGCCACCTGCAAAATCTGTCTTGCCTGGTCTGAAGAAAACGCACAGTGATGAAGCGACAGGGCCAAAACTGCATTGGGTCGAAGGGTCGGGTCGCTGCGATCGTCCGGGGTGATCACGTCAAATAGATAGCTGCGATCAGCATTCCAAAATCGCTGAAGAGACTGCTTTACCTGACTGGCTTGATCGGCATAGCGACGGGCTTGGTTGACGAGGGCAGCATTGGTGGCATCCGATCGACTCAAAGCTGTAGCCCACTGAGTGGCCCAACACAACGCAGAATACCAGAGCGCATTCACTTCGATCGGTTTGCCTCGGCGGGGAGTGACGGGTCGATCGTGGACGCGGGCATCCATCCAGGTGAGGGCGATCGTGGCATCATCCCAAATCACCAGTCCATCGGAGGCATCAATGCGAATGTTGTAAAGCGTCCCGGCTGTAAAAGATTTGTAGATTTGTTTGACTACGCCGTACTGTTGAGTGAGAAAGTCCCAATCTTGGCTGGCTTCTAGATAGAGTCCGAGCATTTCGATCCACCAGAGTGAGGTGTCGATGCTGTTGTAGATGGGCTTTCCGTCAGGTTCGGCAAAGCCATTGGGAATCAGCCCTTGATAGCAGTATTGTCCGAGTGTTTTTAATAGCGATCGCGCCAGTGAATAGCGTTGTGTCGTCAGGGCTAATCCAGGAAGTGAGATTAAGGTAAAGCGTCCGATATCTCTAAACCAGGGGTAACCCGCAATGAGCGTTGGCGTTCCGGTTGTGCTTCTAAAGGCGACAAAGCGATCGCTCGTTTCTAATAGTCTTTTCTGAAAGTTTGATGAGGCTGTGTTGGTCAAGGGTGCAATCCGATCGGTTTGTTGTTGGAGTTCGCGATCAAACGTTTCGCTGGTGAGCTTTAGTGATTCGGCTGTCAATCCTACGCTTGCTTCTAATGTGATCATTTCTCCAGCGTGCAGTCTGGTTGAAATGTATCCTGGACTATAGAGATCTTCGCAATCATTTAAGCCGCGTTGAGTTTCTTCGGGATAGTGAAAATTCCAGTACCAAACGCTGTCAGGCTGATATTGTCCTTGACTCCAGCAAAGTTGCCACGGGGTTCCGACTTGACCCGGCCGCATCGATTGCAAACTCAGATGGTGTGGCTCGACCAGTTGAGAAAAGCTCAGATCAGGGGATTGGTGTTGCTGTTGATGAAGGGGGCGATCGCCAATCAAAGGACGCAATCTCAAAACCGCTACTTTTTGCCCCTGATAGCGATATTGCATCAACACACGATGACTAAACTCAGGTAAACCAGACGCTTCTTGATCCTGCTTTTCTAACCCGTAGGGCATGAGAATCTGACGAGTCAATGCCCAGTCATCTTGTTGCCAAACCCAGGTCGGCACCGGATCAGGCGAGAACGATCGCAGCATTTCCCCTTTCGGAGACACCGTACCGTCATGCCAAAAGTTTGTCCCCAGTGAGAAGACAAATCCAGCGATTTCTAGACTGGCATCAATGTGAGAAAGCAGTAGCGTGCAGCGATCGGGGGGATCAAGCGCCGCCATCAACCACCCATGATAAGTGCGAGTACGCGCATCACAAATGGTGCCACTGGCAAAGCTGCCTAGCCCGTTAGTGAGTAGCCATTCTCGAATGTCGAGGTCGTTCATGGGGATGGGGTTAGGAAGCTTCTACTCAAAACTCATATCGTGTTTTCATCTCAGATAGCGTAATCTTTTTTAGCCTTCACGATGTTTTCATTAGAAACCTCCGAGAACTTTGGTCGTCTTAAGAAATAAAGGAATGTGCGTTAGGCTCTAATGCTGTTTTGTCTAAGTCTGAAGTCCAAAATCTGAAGTCCGCAGCATCAAAGTATGAACTGGTATGAAAACCCTGATTGTGTAAAGGCTTGGCGCTCCTTCCCCGTGACACTTCACAAACAGTAACAACTCGGCTCTTAAGGACTTTCGTGGCTTGCGATACTAAATCTATATAAGTCTCGTCTCTGTTGGGGGTGAATTCGATGAAACTATCTCGTTGGGCAACAATTCCGACTGCGCTGGCCGCTGTTTTGGCAATAGGAAATCTTGCAGTGAGTCAAACAGTTGCGATCGCTCCAAACTCGCAAACCATGACCCTGAATGGAACTTCTGGCGGCCCTAAAAAAGATGCAAGCTGTGCAGGGTTTATTAACAATACGCCCAATCACGTTATCCAGGTGACGGCTGATGCCAATCTTCGCTTTAGCCTTCAAGGATCAGGCGAACCGACGCTACTAATTACCGGATCTCAAGGGCAAAACTTCTGTGTGCAAGCTGATAGCTTGTCGGGTGGCAAAATCGAAATTCCAGGACGCTGGACAAAAGGAAAGTATCAAGTCTATGTGGGCGATCGTGCCCAGGGACGCAATCCTTACACCTTGTCGATCGCACCTCAAAATTAAACGGGACTCTGGACTTTAGACTCCAGGCAGAACAGCATTTGATGTCCTATGTCTTGAGTCTATTGCCTTTAGTGGGCGTTGTAGTAGAGGCGGGTACCTTTGGCATCGATCGCTTCTCCTAGTCGATTTAAAGCGTGAACGTAGGCGGCTGTTCGCATGGGGATGGAGTGGGTGTGCGCGATCGTCCAGATTTGTTCTGTCTCGTCGATCATTTTGCGCTGAAGGCTCTGGTTGACTTCGCCGATCGTCCAGTACATGCCGCTGCGGTTTTGCACCCATTCAAAGTAGCTGACGGTTACGCCTCCTGCATTGATCAAAATGTCAGGAAAGACATAAATTCCCTTAGCTTCAAGAATGGGATCGGCGGCAGAGGTGATCGGCCCGTTGGCCACTTCAAAAATTAGTTTGGCTTTGACTGCGG
Source organism: Phormidesmis sp. 146-33 (assembly GCF_052939515.1). Taxonomy (NCBI): domain Bacteria; kingdom Bacillati; phylum Cyanobacteriota; class Cyanophyceae; order Leptolyngbyales; family Leptolyngbyaceae; genus Phormidesmis; species Phormidesmis sp. 146-33. Next base: position 55,973 of record NZ_JBJPHU010000006.1, on the reverse strand, counting down.
GAGCGTTTGTTTCTATGATCTGCTTTTCTAAGGCAGCAGGAATCAGAATATCCACGTCTAACGCCAACAGTTCCTCATTGGTAATCACCTCGTGATCCACAATGTTGCAGACCGTCCCTTCACAATAAACGGCTTTCATTGCACGAGTCGAATCTTTGAACTGGCGCACACTGGGAATATCTAACCCATTTTTGGCATAGATTCCGCCTTGAGAATCGCTGACCGCCACCACCTTGTAGCCCGCTTTGAATAGCAAGTCCGCCAGCGTCCCTCCTGCATTGCCAAACCCTTGAACGGCAACGGTTGTGGTTTGTGGAACGCGATCGAACTTCGGCAAAATTGCTTCAATCGCATAAAACGCCCCCATCGCCGTCGCCGCTTCCCGTCCTAGACTGCCTCCCATTGCGATCGGCTTGCCCGTCACCACGCCGGGACTAAGCTGCCGCTTGATAATGCTGTATTGATCCATCATCCAGCCCATGACCATCGCGTTGGTGTAGACATCGGGAGCCAGAATATCGACATCGGGGCCAATAAAGTCAGCGATCGCGTCAATATACCCCCGGCTCAACCGCTCCAATTCGAGTCGAGACAGCGCTTTGGGGTTGACCGTAATGCCCCCTTTTGCGCCCCCAAACGGCAAACTCAGCGCCGCACACTTAAACGTCATCCAAAACGATAGAGACTGCACCTCATCAAGCGAAACGTTGGGATGATAGCGCACACCTCCCTTACCTGGCCCGCGAGCGTCATCATAACGAACCCGATAACCTTGAAACACCTTCAGCGACCCATCATCCATTCGCACCGGAATCGAAACCGTAAGGCTGGCTTTGGGAAATTTGAGCGACTCGATCGTATCCTCAGAAACCGAAGTGTACTTTAGTGCCCGTTCTAACTGTCGAGCCGCATCCGATAAGAGAGAATCTGCCATAACTGTTATTTTTCCGGCTTATCTAGAAAGCAAATGCAAAGATAGATGAGGTTCCTTCACGATGAAGAAACGATTCCTGAAGTTCGTCGCCCCCAAACGGCTTTAACTGTCTGCCCCTCTTGATAACCCTTCTTAGCCCATGATTGAACTTCTCCTGGCCGTTCTCTCTGCGTCGGCGGCCGCAGGAATGAGAATTGCCCTACCGCTGCTGGTCATTGGTCTCGTCTTTGGAGGAGAGTTGTGGTCGCGGGTGCCCATTTTGTCTCGTCTGTCGCCGCCGATCGTGCTGGGTGTGCTGGTCAGTTGGTCGCTGTTGGAAATCTTCGCATCAAAGAATCGCGTTGGACAGCGATCGCTACAAATCGTTCAACTTTTGCTCAGTCCGATGGTGGGGGCAATGATGGGAATGGCGATCGCCCAAGCAACCGATGTTCCCGGCTGGTTGTCTAATCTATTGGGGGCAGTGGGAGGCTTGCTGGCCCTGGTCTTACAACTGGTGCAGGTCGGCTGGTTTTACCGTTTGAGCGGTTTACCTTTATGGATTATTTTTTTTCAAGATATTTTGTGTGTTGCGCTGGTACTATTTGCCTTTGATGCGCCCCGCCAAGGGGGAATTATTGCCCTACTGTTACTCTGGTTAGCGATTCGCAGTTCCAAAAATTGGCAACGCTGGTATCGTCAGCAAGCGCAACCAGGACAAAAGGGCAATCCTCGGCGGTATTTGCAAGACCCGGATTAGGAGGGAGGAGGGAGGAAGTGGTCTTGCTAGTTTGTGGGATAAAGATTCACCGTGGGCGTAGAGGATGTCAAGTCGTGTATTCTGCGTTGATCTTCACATAGTCGTAGCTAAGATCGCAGCCCCAGGCTTTGCCGCTTCCTGATCCGTTGCCGACACTGACTGAGATGAGAACGGTGTCTTCTTGCAGATAAGCTCCGGCGGCGGCTTGTTTGAGATACTCGCTGGCAGAAGGACGATCGAACATTTGAGGCTGTCCGTTTTGCATCATCAAAAAGTCGCCCAGCTTGATCTGAAGTTCGCTTTGCTCAAAGGGGATGCCTGCCCGTCCCGCAGCGGCTGAGATTCTTCCCCAGTTGGGGTCGCGTCCAAAAATTGCGGACTTGACGAGAGAAGACCCTGCGATCGTTTTGGCAATTTGCCGAGCACCATCATCGTCTGGGGCCCCCGAAACTTGCACCTCGATCAGGCAGGTGGCTCCTTCACCGTCCCGCGCGATCGCTTTCGCTAGATAGGTACACACTTCTGTCAACATCGCTTCTAGCTTGTCGGCATCGGCTCCCATCTCGGTAATGGCGGGGGTGCGAGACTGACCATTGGCCAAAGCAATCAGCGTGTCATTGGTGCTGGTGTCTCCATCGACGGTGATTTGATTGAAGCTGCGATCGGCGGCTCGACTCAGCATTTGTTGCCACAGTTGGGACGACACCGCCGCATCACAAGTGACAAAAGACAGCATCGTTGCCATATTGGGGTGAATCATGCCTGACCCTTTGGCAATGCCTCCCATTCGGACGGGACGATCGCCAATCATCGTTTCTAAAGCGATCGTTTTAGGAACTAAATCCGTCGTCATGATGGCTCTAGCGGTCGCGTCCGAACCCGTTTCGCTCAAGGTGGCAATTAGTTGGGGAATGCCCGATCGAATGGCATCCATTTTAATCCGCTGCCCGATCACGCCCGTCGAGGCCAGCAAGACTAAATCTGAGGAAATGTTTAAGGCTTGAGACACGAGTTGGGCAGATTCTAGCGCGTCTATCATGCCTTGAGTCCCGGTGGCGGCGTTGGCCTGTCCGGCGTTGCAGAGAATAGCGCGGGCGATCGACTTTGCCTGAAGGCGTTCTCGACAATAATCGACGACAGGCGCTCTCGTTTGGCTAGTGGTGAATACTCCGGCAGCGATCGCGTCTGCATCAGAGACAATCAGTGCTAAGTCAGGGAGACCGGACGGCTTGAGTCCTGCGGTGATGCCTGTCGATCGATATCCCTTGGGGGCTGTCACCCCACCCGAAACCTGCTGCCAATCTGCCATAATCCTATCTCCCTTCCCTTATCGATCCATGAGAGCGGATTATATCAAGTCAAAGGGGTAGAGGATGATTTCAGAAAGCCGATAGATAAGAAAAAAGGGAGGGTCGCATCTCGCAACTCCCCCTGTCATCAGGGTGCATCTACTGAACACAGTATGTCACCTTTGGGGTGTAGGGTGAAACCCCTCAAGCAATTCTTTGTCAAAATTACATAATTTTCTCGCGAAAATTTCACAGAACAAATAAAAACCAGTGTTTTTTCGGTAGAAATTATGTGCTAGGTGCTATCTAAATTTCTAGATTGAGTGTAAATCTGCTCGTTTTATGGTAGCGCTTTCAAAAGAGGATGTTTCGGTTTGTGGCGATCGAGTTCCGCGACTGCAACCAGTTTTGAACTCATCCCAGGTCAACCAGGCATGTAACCCTAATTTAGACCTTGAGATTGGAGCCATTCTAAAATGATGTCTGCCGAAATCCTCCAATCTTCTCCCAACATTAGATCGTGAGAAAGGTCGCCTAGCAAGATAGGCTTTGTGTGGTGAATATTAGCAATCTTTGTACACTCCTTGTCTGGAACTAAGGGATCTTTTGTACCCTTAATGACTAATACCTGCTGAGGTTTTACAGGGCGATTAAACTTTAGAGACGTTAGCTCTTTTAACATTAAATATCCGGATTCAGATTGATTTACAATTTTCTGACTATATTGATTTCTTGCCTCTTCGGTTAGCTTGTTGGGTAGGAAAAAGCTTTGAATGACTTGTGAAGAATGCCACAAAACATCTGGGTTAGAAGTCAACAGCATTTGAATTGTTTTAGCAGGATAAAGGCGAAGAAAGCGAAGTCCTACGGCACGCAATCCTGACGGTGTACTTGTAGACATGATGACTGCGGCAGGCACAGAGTTTTTTTCAATATATTTTTGAACCAGCATCCCACCCAGTGAATGACCGACTAGAATGGTCGGTTTCTCAATTTTTTGTATTGTTCGATCGATATCTTCCAAATATTCACTAAAACTAACTTTTTGAGAGCTTGAGTCACTATTTCCATGTCCTCGCAAGTTGAGCGCGTAGGCAAAATATCCCAACTGAGCAAAATAATCTAGAAAATGTTCTTCCCAACACCATGCGCCATGATAGGCACCGTGAATAAATAGAACACTTTGGCCACTTTTGTTACCTTCAGGCGATCGAGCAATCAGTTCAAGCTGCATCGCTAATCTCACATATTCCTATTCTTGTCTTAAATACTAATAAACTCTAACTAATCAGTTCTAACTAATAAATTCTCCAATCAGCCTTTAATTCCCCCTGTTTTTAAGGAGTTATCCCATTAGCAGGAAGATTAAGAGGTTAGCGTTCTCTTATCCTGCTAGATGACGATAGATACCGACAGCTATGAAGACAACCCTAGAGAAGCCAATGCAAAAGCCTGCTCAAGAGGAAACGCTAGAGAACTTTGCTTACCAGGCGATCGCTAAACATTTCAAAAAATTTGTCAAACACGAATTAGACGTTTTGCAAGACAAAGATCCAGAATATTTGCATCAAATGCGGGTGGGAATCCGACGGTTGCGGACGGCAATTCAAGTGTTTGGGTTTGCGATCGAGTTGCCCACAGCCGCCAGCGATCGTCGTCTTGCCAGGGTTGCTCAGTCGTTGGGGGCGGTTCGCGATCTGGATGTGTTGACCGCAGCGCTCGAAGCTCAACAGCAAACCGATTTGCCCAAAGCAGAACAGTCGAAATTGACCACGTTGCTCAAAAAGATGCACAAGCAGCGCAAACAGGATTTTGATCAGCTAAAACAGACCCTAAAAAGTAGTAAATACCAAGATCTCAAAGATGCCTTTGATCACTGGTTAGACAAGCCTAAATACGATGCGATCGCTCAACTGCCAATTCTAGAAGTGTTACCTGATCTATTGTTGCCGTTGATTAGCAAAACGTTGCTTCATCCTGCTTGGCTCGTCGGGGCCACCTTTGAAAGTGGCAAAGCCACAGTTCCTCCACTACAGCCTGAGACGATCGGGCAATTTCTCAATCAACACAGCTCAACGCTGCACGATCTTCGCAAACAAATGAAACGGGTACGCTATCAAACCGAACTGTTTGTCGATTTTTATGACGATCACTACGCGACGCAGGTGGATGAGTTTAAGACGATTCAAGAAGTGTTGGGGCAGATTCAAGACAGCGCTGTGATGCAAGATTATTTGATAACGCGATTACAGGTTTCTCTTGAGGAGAGTTGTCCGACGGTGGCTCGACATCTCGATCGCAATGTTGCTCATGCCTGCGAACAGTGGCAAACTCTGCAAAGTCACTATCTAGATGCAGAGTTTCGATCCAGTCTGCGACAGTTGTGTAACGCTCCCCAGGTAGCAGAATCTACTTTCTCTTAGTTCAGCGTTTAGTTCTGCGTCAAAATTTCATACCCGGTTGCCGTGACGACGAGCGTATGTTCGCATTGGGCTGAGAGTTTACGATCTTTGGTGACGGCCGTCCATTTGTCTTTGAGAACTTCGACTTCCCAGGTGCCTTCGTTGATCATGGGTTCGATCGTAAAGACCATTCCGGGACGCAGCTTTTTACCCGTGCCGCGTTTGCCATAGTGAGGAATCTGAGGCGCGGTGTGAAAAATATTGCTGATGCCGTGACCCACAAAATCTCTCACTACAGAGAACCCTTGAGACTCTGCATATTCCTGAATGGCTGCCCCGATGTCGCCGATTTTTGCGCCAGGTCTGACCTGCTCGATTCCGAGATGACGGCATTTGTCGGTGACTTCGACGAGTCGTTTGGCCAAAGGAGACGGTTCGCCGACGAGGTACATTTTGGAGGTGTCGCCGTGGTAGCCGTCGAGAATCAGCGTTACGTCGATATTGATAATGTCGCCGTCTTTGAGAATTTGTTTAGCGTTGGGGATGCCGTGACAGACAACTTCATTGACGCTGGTGCAGATCGATTTGGGAAAGCCGTGATAGCCGAGGGGTGCGCTCTTGGCTCCGTGTGCCTGCGTCCAGCGTTCGGCTTCGTCATTGAGTTGCAGGGTCGTCACGCCGGGTTTGACGAGGGGTTCGAGGTGGTCGAGTAGCTGTGCGGCTAGGTGTCCGGCACGACGCATTTTGTCAATTTCGCGGCTAGAGAGGAGGGTGATGACTTCTTGTTCCATAGGATTTATTTTAGCTTTGATAGTCGAGGAGTTGACCACCTGCCTACGCCCGATCGACTTCTCTCAATTATCTAACGCGATGGGAACTCGATCGTGCGCGACGATCGCTAAAATCCTCGCCTCGATAGCAAGAGTAAGCACCATGAGAATTAAGTATTATCAGTGGTTGAATCACAGCATCCTGTATAAAATAAGCTAAATTATTCATATTTATAGCAGAGCTTTAAATGCTAACTCGCGTTTCTGGTGGATGGGCGTTTGAAAATGAAAGCATCTTAGAATCTCTTATCTGGGAGAACTTGAATACGCTCTTTCCAATCCAACCTATTGCTCGTCAATTTATTTGTAAAGGTGAGATTTGTGACATTATTGCGGTTGGCTTAAACCGAGAGCTAGTCATTATTGAGATGAAAAATGCTGAAGACCGATACCTCGTTCAGCAACTTACTCGTTACTACGACAATCTAATCAGTGAAAAGCCTTGGTTTGACCAAATTGACTATAGCCAACCCGTTCGCCTGATTGGGATTGCTCCTAGTTTTCATCGTCACAATTTAATTGATCGAAAGTATTCAAAGCTAGAGACTGAATTTTTAAGTTTTTGTGTTCAGCAGGACTTAGATTCCTCCTTCTGGATATCGCTTCAAAATCTTGAACAACAACCAGTTTGCAAAGCACCCATTCCATATACAGAGATTCTTCAACTTAAGAATGTTGATTTACCATCGCCTCCACCAAGATTATTGGAGGTGTTGGGTGGAATGTCAGTTGTAGATCGAGAGCAAGTTCTCAGCATTCGAGAGCAAGTTCTCAGATTTGATCCACGCATACAAGAGATGCCTGAGCAAGACACTATTCTATACGGACAACCAGGAAAAAGGAAGCAGTGTGTAGAGTTTCTAGTTGACAGCAAAACGGCTCAACTCATTCTATTCTTGTGGGTTCCTTACCAAAAACGTCAACAAAACTTTGCGGTGGGTCGTCATCGCATCTGGACAGATTGGAAGCATGTCACCCATCTTGCAAGTGTCGGTACAGGGTTAGGTAAATTAAGAACCTCTAGAGAATGGTTTGAGTATTACCGCGCAAGAGATCTTAAAGCTGGCAAGCCCCCTCGCGCTTTCTGTTCGCCAGCAAGCAAACTCTGTGCCACCAAATATGATTACTATGCATCACGTATGAGGTATCAGAGGGAGGATAATTCTCTAGAGACGATCGTCAATCTTGCTCTAACAACATGGCAGAAAAAAATGGGCTAGATGATCAAAATTCCCCGCCTTCACTGTGGAAAACGGGGAGTAAACAAAACCGATCGCTCTAACCTTTCTTCTCAGGCATCATGCACTTATCGCTATCGCATCCGGCGGGCCCTTCGGCGACCACTTCACCCGAATCGTAGCGAGTCAGAGCCGTGTAGAAATCGGTCGTTTTCTGACGTGAAAGCACTTGTTGTTGAAGCTGCTCAAAGGTGGCTCGATCGATTTTCTCAAACGGCAACCGGGGGAAAGGTGCATCAAATCGCGCTAACAATGCAGCACTGATGTAGCCTTCGTTTTGGTCGATCGCTTGATAGATTCGAGATGCCAACGCTTCGATCTCATCTTCGCGAAGTTCAATAGTTGCGCTGGTATTGTGAGCCGTGTAGTAGCGCTGAACTTGCAAATAGAAATCCATCTGAGCGATCGCTGAGAACTTTTCGATCTCAATCTCATCGGCTCCTGGAATGCTGGCCCAAGGCACTTCGACCGGAATTTCAACTAACCACTCAGTACAGCGCGGATCAAACGGATCATTCAGCAAGTTACCCGCTTCGTCTTTGTCAGATTGGGAAGGGACAGTGCTGTAACCATAATCTAGACAAGCCATCGCTACCGGATCGTTTTTGCGGAACGTAATCCGACGAATGAACCGTTGGGCTTTGGGCGGATGCCATCCAGGACTTGCGCCAGTGAGCAGCGATTTGGTTCCGGCAGGTTGGACGGTGGTGCAGCGATTGGGGCGACGCAGGTTGTGACGATCGCAATACTCTCCAACGACCCGATGCACGATTTCTCGCCAGCGAGTTAGATACTCCTGTTCTTTTTGCTTGAACTGTAAGCCCGTGACCGTATCAGGTCTACCCACCTCCCACCAGCGCAGCCACTCCACGCCAAAAGCATTCACAAAGAAATCGAAAAGTCCGGTGAAGGAAACGCCGACGATCGGATCAAGCTCACGAGAATACTGATAGCGAGGCTCATTAAACTTGTGGTTCAACAATGCCGCAACCGACAACGCACCCGCTGTAAAGGCTTCTTCTTGTTCGTTGAAGTTAAACGGATCAAGCTGATTGAGGTGAACTTCAGAAAGGTTACAGTGAAAATTTTCTCCCAAAATTTCCCCACATGGGTTAAGTCCGTAGCGTCCCAGCCGATGTTCTAATTCTTGAGTCGGCATTTTTGGATAATGTTCTTGTATCCATTGTTGCCCTTGACTTGCGTTGTAAGCCCGTAGAAACTCAGTCTTTAGTTCCAGTGTGGTGAGAATATCTGCGTTAGAGCGAGCGATCGCTTCGGGTGCATACTGAATCGCGCCTTCCCCGGAGTAAAACTGCTTGCGAACGGCATCGATACATTCTTGCTCAGTGGGCTGATGATGATAGACGCGAGTGTGATTGGCCATGCGAAGAACATCACGATCGGGGTCAATTCGCCAATTGCCCTCAGCATCTTGTTGCCAAAGGTTATCTTTCGCTCCCGCAAACTCTACATCTTCACTACTGCCTTGACGCATCCCCGCTGAGCGCCTAATATTGCCGGCCACGACACAGGCGGCGGCTTCGTCAATGAGAATGCAGCACTCGACAGACGTGAGTTGACGACCGATCGCCCGATCGAGAACCGTAGCACAGCGTTCATATAGTCCCGGTAACCGGACAGGGTTAGCCACACCGCCAAATCCTTTGAGGCGCTCACCTGCGGGGCGGACATGGCTCAAGTCAACGATGATTTCTACATCACTGGTGAAGCGATCGTCGGTTGAGAGTTCTAATAAGCTCTGGTAAGAAGCCACCCAACCCTGACGACTGTCACCGACTCGAATCGTCACCTGATTGCCTTTGACAAAGAGTTCTGTCTGGTCTTGACGCTGATCGACAGGCTGAGACCCGATTTCACTAACTGATCGAATCTTCAAGCGATTGCGAATGACTGGAAGTTGGCTTGTGTACTTGGGTTCTAAAACGGCACCTGTCCCTGATCCCATCATGGACAGATCCATCATCAAGCCGAACGATCGCCAGTCGGTCACATTGGTACTGGTGCAATTGTAGGAGCCTGAGAAGTTTTCGGGTTTAGCAATCCAGCCCGTGCCGCCCACCCACAGCCAGCGTCCAGACGGTAGACAGCGCATCGACTGCTGCATCTTCTCGATCAGAGTGCGCTCTTCTGCGGTAAGCTGTCCCAGTTCGGCGAGTCCTTGAATGGTGCGATCGCTGACTTCTTGCCAAGATTCACGGCGATCGTCAGCAATTTTGCGGCTGTAGGTACGATAAAAGACAGGGTTTGCAGCAGGTGCCGATGGGGGAAACTGCCCGTTTAGCTGTCCTGAAGTTTGGACATTTGGATCTGAAAGGTCTCTGGGTCTAATTCGTTCAATGTCTCGAACCATTTGGGACTCCCTGTCTCATATATAGCGTTGGGGTGACAAAAAGATGTCTTACTACTCTATATGTAGTTCTTAAATTCGGCAAGGAATTGATCAGGTTTTGTGATCATTCGCTAGTTCAAGTGAACTAACTTGACTTGTCGATCGAGTATAAACCTATTTTCAAAAAACGCCCGAAAACAGCATCCACTCCAGGAATAGATCGGATATCCTAAACTTTTTGCAGAAGATGAAAAATTATCAGAACTTTGTCAAGGCAGCGATCGTCCTCAGTGTGATGACGACTGGAACCGCCCACGCTCAATCTGCTAAACCGAACCCAGACGCTCAACTTAGCCCAGCCCAACTGCAAATTCTCAAAGCCACTGGACTCAAGGCTGCGTCCCTCTCTTACGTGCCTTTGGGGTTTCGATTAGACGAAATTCAGGTCAACGCCCAACGCAACGCGAGAATTGGCGGACTAAGGTATCTGATGATTTATCGCAAGTTTGGTCGCGACACTTCACAAGATTTTTGCTTTGCGATCGAAGCCACTAGCGGCGGAATTGGCGACCTGCCATCGGGTGAAAAAAGCTTTCCAGTGAACAATCCGACCTATGGCAAAACCACGCTGGAGTTGGGCAGATTTGGTTCGGCCAATCGGTCTACTCTATTGTCAAACTGGATAGGAAGCGGCCCGTTTTATCGATTTACAGGGGCAGATGTTAACCCAGCATTGAATCGCTGCCGCAATATCAGCCCACAAGAAGCGGTCAAAGTCGTTGAATCTATTCGTTAGATCAGCTTTTGATTTGATTTATAGGTTGATTTAGCGATCGTTTTTTGATGAATTTAGTCGGCTCTTTTTGCATTACAAATAGGGCCATTTGAACGTTACACAAATCAGAGCGTTACACAAATCACTTCTTAGATGCATTAGATGCAATGGATCTTCGATTTCCCCCAACCCTTCCTTAGTCAGGCGGGGAGCCAGAAAATCACACCTTCGATTAGGGGGGAAGCCGTAGGGAGGGGAGTTTGAGAGTCTATAGCTATGAAAGATCAAGCTGATATTAAACCAAAGTCCAAAGTTGAAAGTCCCAAGTTGGGAGTCCAAAATTTTCTCATCGCAAATGCGACAATAGACTCGTCCTTTTACAGAAATTTTTATGTGGCGAGTTATTGTTTACTGTTCTGCGGATAGTTGGCGTACCTATGCTAAAGACTTTAATGCGATCGTCGCCAAATATGGGGCAAAATCGCTCTCTAGCAAGAAGATGAAAGACGACGAGCGGCGCATTATGGAGTTTCAGATCGAGAATGTGGATGAGGCCGAATCATTTCAAGATGAGTGCCTGTTGTTAGAGGGGTTTACTGCACAATTTGAGGCATTGTAGCTTGACAAAACATCGGTCTGACTTAAAGATTCTGCTGCTGCAAATTCGTCATGACAGCCTGACTCGACAGGAAGAGTTTGGTGCGTTTGTACATTACAGTCGCTTAGAAGCTCATCAGTTTTCGGTGCTGGATGTTTATAAAACGCCTGAGTTTGAGGTAACGCAGCTCAATGGATTTGATGCATTGTTTGTGGGCGGATCTAGCGACGCTTCGGTGACTCAGCCTGACGTGTACAGGTTTGTGCCTGCGATCGAGCGTCTTTTGGTTCACTGTGTCGATCAGCACATTCCTGTTTTTGCGTCCTGCTTTGGGTTTCAGGCAGTGGTAGAAGCGCTGGGTGGAAAAGTGATTGTAGACAAAGACAAGATGGAAGTGGGAACGTATCCACTTTGGTTAACGCCAGCGGCCACGCATGATTTATTGTTTTGTGATGTACCGGATGGATTTTGGGCCGTCTCAGGACACAAAGAACGAGCGATCGCGTTACCTCAAAATGCAGTTTTACTCGCATCCTCCGATCAGTGTCCCTATCACGCTTTCAAGATTCCAGACAGACCGTTTTATGCGTTTCAGTTTCACCCCGAAATGAATGCTCAAGAGTTGGCAATCCGAATTCGTCGCTACCAAAATCGCTATTTTGATCACCCAGAAGTTTTGGAGCGAATGTTGAGCGAGTTGCAAGAAACACCGATCGCCAATCAACTGATTGAGAAGTTTGTCGATCGTATTCTTTTGGGCTGACGATCGCATTCTAACGATTATTGGCAACGCTGGTCAATCCTGTGGCGCGTAGGATTACTTTTGCGCCTTTGCGGACAATCAGAACGGTTCTAGATCCGGGCGCTGTGGGGAGATCAGGGTTGTCCATCGGCTCTTCTAAAACGTAGGAGTAGTCTCGATTTCGCCAGCCAATTCGACAGATTCCGTCGCGACAGGTGACTCGTCCCCCGGTTAAGTTGAGGCAGCGATTTTGGGTATCACAGCCCCGGTAAGTGAGGTTTCCAGTGCCATTCACACCTGACCACGAATTCGTGTTACCGATCGTAATCGTCCAGTCATCATTTTTTAGCGTGTAAGAACGTTTATCAGCATTGACTTGTTTAGATTGTGCAACATTCCGTTGACTGTAAGAAGTGGAATTTTCAACTTGTGCTAAGACAGGCGTGATCAGGCTTGTGAGTACGATCGAGGTCAACAACAGCCGAGACCCTAATTTCAGAAACATTTGCTTACCTTTGATGAGCGTTCAATAATATATTCAACAGAGTTAGTATGATTTACTGACTGTCATCCTGCCAAGAAAATATCTATTCGGATTTTAGACCAGAGACTTTAGACTGTAGACCTTAGAGGATGTTTGAAACGTATCAAATCGTCTGGAGATCCCCCTAGCCCCCCTTAAAAAAGCTACCGTGTACACACAAGTCTGGTGGCTTCGTTTCAGGCGGCTTCAGCCCCCTAAATCCCCCAGTTTGGGGGACTTTGACAAAGGAAAGATTTCCAAAGTTCAAAGCCATGACGACGGCTCAAAGTCCCCTTTTGAAGGGAGATTTAGGGGGATCGAAACTCTGAAACGTTAGAAGAAACACTTTTCAAACATCCTCTTACTTCAAATGCTCCCCTGTCTAGTGTCCACAGTCCAACGTCTACAGTCCAATGTCTACAGTCCAATGTCTACAGTCCAACTCATCACCCGATCGCAATGGCTGACTATTTTCGTTCTAACATTCAAGCAATGGCTGGCTACAAGCCTGGTGAACAGCCCAAACACGGGAGCGGAATCATCAAGCTCAACAGCAACGAGAATCCTTATCCGCCGTCACCCAAAGCGATCGAGGCTTTAAGCGCGATCGACGGTGAATGGCTCAGACGTTACCCCAATCCTTATGGAAATGAGTTTAGACAAGCGGTAGGTCAGGTGTTAGACATTTCACCCGATGAAATTATTGTGGGTAACGGTAGCGATGACTTGTTGAATATCGTGATTCGCGCTTGTACAGAACCGGGACGCAAAGTGGTCTACCCCACACCGACCTATGTGTTGTATCAAACGCTGACTACCATTCAAGCCGCCGAAGTGGTCGAGATTCCTTACGGGGAAGGGTTTGAATTGTCGCTAGAAAGCTTGATTGCTGCTCAGGGAGCCGTTACCTTTGTCGCGTCGCCTAACAGTCCGTCGGGGCATGGAGTGGCGATCGCTGATCTGCGAAAACTGGCCGCTCATCTGACGGGCATTTTGGTAATTGATGAAGCCTACGTCGATTTTGCTGAGACGAATGCTCTAGAGTTGGTCAAAGAATTTGAGAATGTTTTATTGATCAGAACCTTGTCCAAAGGCTATTCTCTCGCGGGATTGCGTCTGGGTTTTGGCATCGGACAGCCCCACCTGTTGAGTCAACTATTCAAAGTCAAAGACAGCTACAACATCGACGCGATCGCCTGTACTGTCGGAGCGGCCGCCATTCTCGATCAGGGCTACAAAAATGCTTGTGTCGATCGCATCAAAGCTTCTAGAACTCGACTCGCAGCCGACCTGAGACACCTCAACTTTCGAGTGTGGGATTCTCAAGCCAATTTTCTCCTGGTACAGCCTCCCCAGCCCAATGCAGAATTTCTCTACCAACACCTCAAAGCTCAAAACATTCTCGTCCGCTACTTTAACCAACCTGGACTAGACGACAAACTCCGCATCACGATCGGCACTCATGAGCAAAATGAAACTTTAGTCAAAGCCCTTAGCCAGACCTTGGACATTGGACGTTAGACTGAAAATCCAGGATCTAGCCTCTAAAGTCCAAACTTCTGCATAACCGTAAAGTCGCGCAAAAGTTAAGTGCCCAAAAAGCGGTTCAGGAGGTGCCAAAACAAGGTATCGTGCAAAGTAGTCAACAAAAATTAACATGGTAGAACGTCCCATCAAAAAATCTGAACGTCAGTCCGCTCCTGCTGGCGACAGTTCTCAACCTTCAGAGTCTAAAGGCTCAGATCACAGTTCAGAATCTCAAAATTCTGCGCCCCAAAATTCTGCACCCAGATCTTCTACGCCGCCGCCCGCCCCCAAACGCGCTGATCGCACCGCCGATCGTGCTTCCGATCGTACCGAAGACCGGGGAGACCGTCGCTCAGACCGCAAAGGCAAACGGGGCGATCGCGAAGAATCAAAACAGCCTGTTAATTTGGCACTGATGCGCGGCCCCAAACCCGTCAAACCCGCTGCACCCGCTCCCGAACCTGAGCCAGAAGCCGTGGCAGAAGAAACGTCAGAAGAGACCGCAGCAGAGTAGTTTGCCATGATGCAGACTCCTGTAAAACTTACGGAGAAAGGTAGGACGTTTAGCACTTCGTTCTGCCTTTTTTTGATGAAATGGCAACCAACTCATGACTAAGCGAACCTCACCCGGCGATTTGCAGGACTGGGATGATGCCCAAGACCTCAATCACATCGTCCACGACAAACGCGATGGCAAACGCGCCACACCCGCCAAAGGTCGCCGTCGCAATCGTCGCTACGAAAATCGCCTGCTCAAATTTCAAGTGGAGGGTGCAGAGAGTTTGGATGAGACCGACTGAGAGTAAGTCCCCCGCTCTAGATTTCGAGCATCTGACCAAATTTTGATTACCCTGGAAGAGGTGATTTAATCAATTAAAATTGGCTGACAGACGAGGATTTTCTCAATGAAGTACCGCAATCCAGCGTTCTCTACAGTTCTTTGGCAAAGTGGGGTGGTTCTTTCGCTTTGCTGTCTGTCAGGTCAAGTGGTGAGCGCGACACCCTCCGAGCCATCTTCTCAAATCAAGGTGGCGCAAGCTTCTCAGCCTTCTAGTCAAGCGGATGTCAGTCAGTCTCTGGCTCAGATGACGGCGTTGTTTAATATTCTGCTGACTATTTTGATTTTGCTGGTCGGAGGCGCGATCGCCACCCTCTGGATTCTACGTCGGGCAGTCATTCAAGAAGTGACGACGCGGGTCAAAGGTCAGGTTGCAGGATTAGAGGCGCTAGAGGGGCAGATTTTGCGGACGCGAGAAGATGCGACAGCTATTTTGCACGAGTTGGAAGCGGTAGCTGACTCAGTGGAGGATGCGGCAAGTGGACTCCAAAAAAACATCGATCGCGAACAGCAGAATCTCTCAGGATTGGGAGCCGAGCTGTCTCAGTCAAAAAGCCAAATTCTCACGGATTTTGCGACTCAACTCAAAAGCTATCAGCAGAAGTTAGAGCAATTAGATGCTGAATTTGTGACTCAGCTTGCTCAAGTGCAAGAAACAGTCCAACAGCGTCAGGAACGATCGCTTCAGTCGATCGACCAGTCAGAACAAACCTTTGAATCTAATCTTGTGGAACTGCAAGGAACAGCACAGCAGCAAAAGGATTCGACGCTCAGCGCTTTGAGATTGTTGGCTTCAGAATTTGCGCCTCAGCTTGTCGCGCTCCAGTCCTCGGTTGAGCACCAACAAATGCGAGTTTTGCAGGGTTTAGAATCGTCTGAGCAAGAGTTTGACACAGAATTGGCAACGCTGAGAGCGACGATCGAGAAACGTAAAAGCGATCTGCTAGAGAATCTGAGTCAAATTGCAGCCGAGTTTGTTCCAGAACTGGATACCTTGCGACAAATGACTCAACAGCAGCAAGAAAATCTTCTCGAAAAGTTCCGGCAATCCGAACAGACTTTGGATGCTCGATTGACAGAAACTCAACAGGTTGTTGAACAGCGTCGAGATGCTATGTTAGAGAATCTGGAAACGCTGGTTGCTGAAGTGACTCCTGAAGTTACAATGTTGAGAGAAACAATCCGACAACAGCAAGAAAACATTCTTGAAAATATCCAAAAGTCGGAACAAGAATTCAACACTAGAATTTCTGAATTCAAAGAAATTACTGAAAAACAGAAGAATTTATCACTAGAAGATCTGGATAAATTAAAGTCGGAGCTAATTCAAAATCTACAAAAGTCGGAACAGGAATTCAATATTCAATTAGTAGAATTTCAATCAACTGCCCAACGCCGCAATGATTCACTTTTAGAAAACTTAGAAACGCTAAAGTCCAATTTTGAACCTCAGCTTGCTCAACTTCAAGCAGAAGCTCAGACACAGTTTCATCAGAAAAAAGACCTGATTCTCAAACGCTTAGAAACGATCGAGTCCGAATTCTCTGATCAAGTCGTGCAACTGCGATCGCAGACCAACACTGAAAAAGAATCCACCCTACAGACTCTCAGACAGCTACAATCCGAATTTTCAGCCCAACTGACAGAACTGCAATCAACCGCCCAAGAGCAAAAAGAACTCATCCTACAACAGCTTGCCGAAGCTTCTCCCGTTTCCGAAGCCACCGTTACCAAAGTTCAGAGAAAAACTCAGGCTCTCGCCGAACAAATCGAACTGCTGCAATCCATTCATCCCAATCTGTTTGTCGATACAAAGGCTTGCTTAAATCGGGGGAATGCGCTGTTTTCGGAAGGACTGTATCAAGCGGCGATCGTGCAATATGAGCAAGCCCTCGAAATCCAGCCCGACAACGCAGACATCTGGTATCAACAAGGATTGGCGCTGCAAAAAGTGGGTCGAGACAAAGATGCGTTTGATGCATTTACCAAAGCGATCGAACTTCAGCCCACTCACTACAAAGCCTGGGTCAGTCATGGTCTTATGCTCAGTCGTCAAAAACGCTATCAAGAGGCGATCGCGTCCTATGAAAAAGCCACGAAACAAAAGCCCGAATTTTCGGAGGCCTGGGTCAATCGAGGCGTGGCGTTGGGAATGTTAGGACGCAATCAAGCGGCGTTTGAGTCGTTCGATCGGGCGGTGCAGTTTCAACCTGACGACTCGGTAGCCTGGATGAATCGTGGCTTGGCGCTAGAGGAGTTAAACCAGCATCAAGAGGCGATTACCTCGTTTATCGAAGTCGTGCGGCTCAAGCCCAATTCCCATAAAGCATGGGACAAACGGGGAGTGGCGCTGATTCAACTAGGGCGCGATCGGGAAGCCATTTCCAGTTTCAATAAAGCGTTGGAAATCAAGCCAGACTATGCGCGTTCTCACTATAACAAAGCCACCTGTTACGCCCGACAAGGCAAAATTGATGCAGCCGTCGAGAGTCTAAAACAAGCGATCGACCTCACCCCAAGCTACCAAAAAGAAGCGGCCACCGACCGATCGTTTGACACAATTTCGGGAGAAGTGGCCTTTCGACAACTGGTTAGCGGTGCGTAAACTGAAAGCCGATCGTCAGCGTTTCTAAAAAAGAGGCTTTGATTTCGCAGCCTAACAAGCCAAAAATTTGAGCTTCCGTTTTTTGCAAATCCTGCTGATCTTTGACACTCGCTTGATTGAGAGATTGATGCAGCAAAGCCAGCCGTTCTAACTCAAGCATCATCGAATCGACTTTTGATTCTTTGACATATAAGCTGGTCAAAATTTCTCTTACATTGCTGGTGTCGTCGGCTCTGATGCCCCTGTCCAACATTGGAAAGATCAGTCGATCGAGGTTTTGTTGTAAAAGTTTGCGAATGTAGTAACGAGTAGCAGGCGTAAAATGGCGGCGCATAGGTGACATGGCAGAGAACAATTCGGTAAATGAGCGCGATGGATAATGGTAAAGCACCTAGGGGCGTAACTAATTTTTCTCTCTTTTTTCTGCAAATCGGGGAAAGTCTCAGTTACATTTGTCACACCTTAACTGCAAAACACTGAGTTGCGGGAAGCCGTTAGACAATCTTTATATTGTCCAGCTTAACTTCTGGAACCTTAGTGTAGAGGGAGTTTAAGCGATCATAGATAGTCAACATTACATAAGCTTCTGATTAAAATTCTTAAACCAAAATTAAGAAACTCGCGAAAACACGGATCTTTGTTAAAGCGCTCTTTTATGTTTGTAATTAAAAACATCCGAAATACAACCTGATGATTTAGCCCCGCTAACTGCGCTAGAAGCCAATCCTTGCAATTTCTATGTCTTAAGACAGTTACATGAGCAATTAGACACTTTTCTTTACAAAATTACGTTATCTTTGCTACAGACACACAAGCTAGGTAAATTTATGTCAGACATTGTTGATACTGCCATTGGTGCTGGTTCATTTGGCACTCTAGTCGCTGCTGTCAAGGCTGCGGGTTTAGTAGATACCCTCAAGGGCGCTGGCCCATTTACCGTTTTTGCACCGACTGACGAAGCGTTTGCTAAACTTCCCGCAGGCACCGTAGATTCACTGCTCAAGGATATCCCCAAGCTGACGCAAATCCTCACCTACCACGTTGTTTCAGGCAAAGTGATGGCGGCTGATGTGGTAAAGCTGAAGTCAGCGACCACTGTTCAAGGTTCAGATGTGAAGATTGATGCCTCCAGTGGTGTCAAGGTCAATGATGCCACCGTGACAACACCAGATGTTGCGGCTGATAACGGCGTAATTCACGTCATTGATACTGTGCTGATTCCTGCATAGTTGAGCGATCGTATCTAGTAGTCCTAAATCAGTTGTAATGCCAAATTGATCTTTGAGTGCTACAGATCTTGGAGAGCAACCTAAATCCCCTACTTGTGGGAAACTTCAAGCCAAAGAAGTCCCGGATTCTCAAAGTCCCCCAGAATGGGGGATCTAGGGGGCGAAGGATCTGTAGCATTCACAAATTGATTTAGTATGAGAGTCCTTAAAGGGCGGGTTTTTGGCGATTAGTTCTTAGCGATCTACGACTAACCCCTCATCACTAGCCGCCGCTCACAACTCAAATAGGATTGCTATAGAACTCTATTGATGGGGTGGCAGCTAAATCAGGTTGCTGCCCCAAACTTGTTTAAACAGACTCTAGCTTTGCTTTTTAGATCTGCTTCTGAAAAGACTAAACCGATTGAGCAAGAAGTTTCCACTGCATTTAAGGCTATCAATAAGTTGAGAACTTTGATTCACGAACCGCTCATCCACCAGGCAAAGTATGCTAGAGCGCTGCGCCCTCTTCTTCCGGATGAAGCATTCGCTCCTGACCCAGGCAAACTAACGATTTTGCTCGCTAATTTAGTCATTTTGATAGTAGGCTGGACGATCGCCGCCACGCTCAATGATTGGGACATTCGCTTACTGGGGCTGTTTTTACCGATCGCGCTGATTATGGGCAACAGTGTGATTGTCTTGCTATTTAGTGTTCATGCTTTGATGCACGGCAGCGTGATCAAAAATTCTCGTCTTAGTCACGGGGTTACGCTACTGGCACTTGCAGTTTGGTGGATGCCACCTACCCTCTGGAAGGCGGTTCACAATCGAGAACACCACAATAAAACAAACTCGATCGCTGATCCCGATCGCAGCTACACCTATGAGCAGCCCAACACCTGGGGCAAATGGATTCAAAATCAGTTTGTGCCTTCTTCTGAGGTGAGTCCCCTGGGTTTAGTGATGGGAATGGTCAGCGCTTGGGGCGTTCATGGATTTCGCAATCTTACGGCTGTTGTTTTGTTTAATCGCAAATCGGTTCAGTATGTTCCGACTGCTTTGACGGTCAGTCCAAAAGAACGGTGGGCGATCGCACAGGAATATCTTGTAGTCATTGCCATTCATTTCAGCGTGATTGCTTATTTAGAGTTTGACTTAAAGCAACTGCTGCTGGGCTATTTTCTTCCGATCGCGATTGGTTATGCTGGAGCGATGTTTTACATCTTCACCAACCATTTGCTGTGTGAGATGACGAGCGTGAATGATCCGCTTGTTAATACCGTTTCGCTGCGAGTTCCTAAGCTATTCGATCGACTGCATTTAAACTTTTCTTACCATACAGAACATCACATTTTCCCCGGCATGAATTCTGATTACTATCCGATGGTTCAAGAACTATTGAAAGCTCATTATCCTGAGCGATATAATCTCTTGAACGCCGGAGAAGCTTGGCGCTTGTTGATGCACACTCCTCGTCACTATCGAGATAGCAATACCTTTACAAATTGGTCAGGGAAAGCCTCTATTTCCTGTCCGCTCAATCAGGTTGAGTAATCTGCGGCTGTTTTCTATGTTGCTCAATGGCTTCTAAATAGTCAGGAATCGGTTCTTTAGTCGCCTGACAAGCAGCCCGATCGACCGCTACCAAATCGTCTCCAAAAAAGACTTTGCCAACCTCGATCGCGGTTCCTTTGTCAGGTTTCCAATCGTGGCTCATCAAACGGCGATCAGCATCCACCACGGCTCCATCAAACAGATGCCCAATGCAAAAATAGACATCCTGTAAGATTTGCGGCACCGAGGGGCGATGCAGTTGTCCGCGTGAATTGGCGCTCCTGGCTTTGTATTTGGCGCGAGGAAAGAGTCCGTAGAGATTTTTTAGTGAGGCAGAAATGAGAGGCTGATCTTTCAGTATCGTGCGCTTAAAGGTTCCGACGGTGATGCGACAATCGACTTCTTGCAAAAGAGCAGGGGCCCACATCGTCTGAAACCGAACCGGAGTCGGAGAAAGATTGGGATACTCGACGATCGACAGCGCATCTGCGTCCAATAGCTGCATTCCCTCATCAAGAAGCGCGTATAGTCCATTCTTTCCGGCAATATCAGCCAGACTAACGGGAGAGCAAACGCCCTCGACAATCAAAATTTCAGCCTGGGGACTCGCCAGCCGCAACGCCGACAGCACACTCCTCAAAACGCCCATACTCACCGTCACAGGCGGCCCAACAGGATAGCCAAGATTGGGTTTTACCAAAATCCGTTTGGCATTGTGAGCGATCGCAGGGGGCTGATAAACAAAATCTTTAGCAGATGCAGTCTGAACAGGCGCAGAAATCTGAGTCGGCATACAAATTGAACTGAATATCACAAACCAATCATTGCACTCAATTCAGAACCCTCATCCCTCATCCCTCATCCCTCATCCCTCATCCCTGTACAAAGGACTTTTTTTGACTCGTT
This sequence comes from Phormidesmis sp. 146-33, assembly GCF_052939515.1. Lineage (NCBI taxonomy): Bacteria > Bacillati > Cyanobacteriota > Cyanophyceae > Leptolyngbyales > Leptolyngbyaceae > Phormidesmis > Phormidesmis sp. 146-33. The sequence continues at coordinate 34,912 of NZ_JBJPHU010000006.1, read as the reverse complement.
AACAGCGATCGGCAAAGAAACCACAAACGTTGAACCAACTCCGACTTCTGAAGTGAGAGAAATCTTTCCCTGTAACAGCTTCACTAATCGAGCGACGATCGCCAGGCCCAATCCAGTACTACCAGGGACGTGAGAGTGATCGGCTGACACGACTCGGACATAAGGCTCAAAAATTCGACTCTGGTCTTCAGGAGAAATGCCAATCCCAGTATCACGGATGGTAATTGACCAATCGCAATCGTGGAGTTGGCAAGCGATCGTAATGGTTCCTTTTTCGGTATAGCGGACAGCATTGCTCAAGAGATTGGTCAGGATTTGCTGTAGGCGCATCGCGTCGGTCACCATCAAAATCGGCGCCTTTACATCGACAATCAACTGCAAATTTTTAGCATCGGCAAGCGGTTGAATCACTTCTAACACCGCATCAATCACCGATCGCACATCAACCCGCGTCAGATTAAGCTGCATTTGCCCAGATTCGTAGCGTGACAGTTCTAACGCATTGTTGATTAAGTGCAGCAGTTGCCGACCGTTGCGAAGCACTCGCTCAAGGTGATCCAGTGTAGGAATGCTATCTTTGACCTCAGACTTTTTCTGCTGACGTAGTACTAATTCTGAATAGCCAATAATGGAGTTGAGCGGTGTTTTGAGTTCGTGGGCGAGATAAGAAAGATTGTCTTGGCTGACACTGACGAGACGATTTAATTCTTGATTGGTCAGCGTTAACTGAGTTTGGAGTTGTTCTAGTTCTTGTAACCGCTCTCGCACATAGCTTTTGAAACACTGCGCGATCGCTTCATCGATCACAGCATCGATCAATACAAAAGCCCGAATCACATTCGTAACTGAATCACTGAGAAGATTGTCTTGCAACGCTGAAACGATCGTTGATCGCAATAAGTGATACTCTCGCGCAATCTCTGTCGGGTCAAACCCCTGTTCTGCCCTCAGCGCTCCATGCTCTAAGCTAGCCTTTGCTAGAGACTCGACGTTACTTTCTTCGGTGCGCGAGAGAACGGTTGACAGCGCTTTTAGCACTACCGGAATGTGGTCGCGGACAGCGGTGGGCGATAAGCGATCGGTACTTTGAATGCGTCGATCTTGAGAAACCGCTTTCACCCATTCTTCGACGATCTTATCCGCTTTTTCTGTGAGTTGTTGGCTAATATCAGTCATCATTCAATTCTCGCTGGCGGCAAAATAGCTGACCTGATGAGCTGTCTCTGGGGAGCGATATAAAGAGAAGTCAATCATACACCTCTCCAGAGGGCAAGTGTAGAGTCTAGCTTAAGATAGATGTTTTTGACGCGAATTATCAACCTTTTGGCTAAAAATGTCCTGATCTGCGGTCAATTAATGCGATGAAGCACTCTCGCTAATCTTTGGATTGCTAGTGATCAGGCGTTGCTGATCGTCCTGTAGGAAGTTCCAATTTTGCGTGCGCTCTAGCCTTTTTTCTTCAGTGCAGAATGCGCGATCGCTAAGGTCAGATAGATTGAAGTGACCGCCTTCGTTCAGGATCGCGGATGAAAGCAAAAATTCCCGACGCTACTAAGAAATCGAGAATGTAATACCAAGTTGAAAATAAGCTGCAACTAATTGATCAGTCAAACTTAGTCAAAGCCCCCCAGAATTGGCTGCCGTGTACACCCAAGTCGATCAATCTGTCATTGCTGAGATCCTTCGCCCCCTAAATCCCCCAAAAATGGGGGACTTTGAGCCGTCGTCCTGGCTTTGAACTTTGGAAATCTTTCCTTTGTCAAAGTCTCCCAACATGGGGGATTTAGGGGGCTGAAACCGACTGAAACGAAGCGACAACGACTTATGTGTACACCGTAGCCAGAATTGGGGGATTTAGAGGCGAGGATCTGTAGCAAGTAACCGTTGATTTGGTATGAGTGTGTATTTTGCAACAAGGCTATTTGTAAAAACCACCCTAAACCACAGGTAGTTCCATTGCTGAACGATCGCGCTAATTCATTCGTTTACAGTCGGGTTGACAGGTCTCCCAGTCAGCCGCTTCTACGTTGAAAGTGTTCTTGCTCGCATCGGATGGGTTGGTCTTGGAAGGCTGGGACTATCTGGCTACAGAGATCAAAATCAAGATAGAAAGGCAAGAGCCGTCAGAATCACATCACTTATCGGGAATGAAATTGATTGTGAAGATGGCAAGGATTTATTGTGCGATCGAGGGCGCATAAAGTGTGAGTGAAACGATAAATGAGAAGCTAATGGCTACAATCTCAGATGACAGTTCAACCAGGATTGGCTTCTATTAGAATAACAGCTTTTGATCACAATTCTCTGGGTGATCTCCGAGTGTAATTGACGACGACTACAGTTGAAAACTTGACCGAAAGACTTCTGAAATATGAGTGTGATTCAGCGATTAAAACAGTGGTATAAAAGCAGCGCCGTCGCGATCGGTCGTCTGAGCGTCAAGTCCAGTTCTACCAATCCGGGCGCTCATCACCGACTGAGCAAAGCCCTCGTCCAGGCAGAACAGTGGTCAGCGGCGATCGCTGCTTGCCAACGAGCGATTGAATTGAACTCAAAAAATCCCTGGTTTTACAAAACGTTGGCTGAGGCTTACATGGGGGAGGGTCAATGGAAAGAAGCCGTTTCAGCAAGTCAAATCGGAATCGCTTTAGATCCTAATTTGCCCTGGTTGCATCATGGGTTGAGTAAAGCGCTGATCGGACAGGAAAAATGGGAAGCGGCGATCGCGTCCGTTCAGCAGGCGATTGATTTGAACGATGCAGTTTCCTGGTTTCATTTCACATTGGGAGAGGCGTGTTTTAAATCAGGCCAGTGGGCGGCGGCGATCGCGCCTTTGCGTCGAGCTATTGAGTTAGCTCCTGGGTTTCCCTGGTCTTATTATTATTTGGGTCAGGTGTTGGTGGCTCAAGAAGATGTGGAGGGGGCGATCGAGGTTTACCAACAGGTGCTAAAACGACACCCCAATATGGAGTATCTTCGGTCTTGTCTAGACTATGCTTTGCATCTCAAAGATCAGGATCAAAGAATTCAGGCTTATGTTCAAGAGTATTCTCAAAAACACTCTCAAAAGCATTCTCGGACGCAGGTGAATAAGAGCGAGTCTTTGCGAATTTTGATGGTCACGCCATATCCGACTTATCCCCCTAAGCATGGTGCAATTACTCGCATGTTTTATGAGATGCAAGCGTTGAGCCGTCAGCATCATTTAGTCGTAGTTTCGTTTGTGTTTTCGCAGGGTGACTATCGGTTAGAGGCAGAGGTGAGCCATTTTTGCAATCTGTCAATCACAGTCATGTTAGGCGATGCGCCCCCTCGACAACCTCAGCAGCCTAAACTAATTCATCGCTACAGTAGTCAGAGAATGCGTAAGATTCTCAGTACTTTGCAGACTGCTAATTTTGACATTGTGTTGTGTGATTTTATATACATGGCACAATACCGAGATATTTTTCAAAATGCATATTGTGTATTAGGAGAACATAATGTTGAATCACAATTATTAAAACGCTGTGCGGAAGTTAACGGCAACGTAGAAGTAAATAAATTGGCAACGCAAACAGAATCAGTAAAAGCATTTCTGGAATCCGATTCAGAGTCGGCGTTGTTAGCAGATTTTGAAACGGAATACTGGCGGAAATTTAATCTCAGAATGGTGGTGAGTGAGAGCGATCGCCAAACGCTAGAAAGTCGCTGCAATATTGGTTCAACGATCGTGATAAACAACGGCATTGATACTACTGAAGTGACCCTGTTAGAGAATCCTCACAACAAAAATATTCTGTTTATCGGCACCTTAAATTACTATCCCAACATTGACGGAGCTTGCTACTTTGTGGAGAAGATTTTACCGATCGTTTGGCAGCAAGACCCGACCATTTGTTTTTGGATGGCTGGGGCTGACCCGCCTCAAGCGATTCTCGATCTGGCCCAGGATTCTAGAATTCGGGTGATTGCCAATCCGGAGACGATGAGTGAGGTGGCTCAAAATTGTCAGATGACGATCGTTCCATTACGAATTGGGGGCGGCACTCGGATTAAGATTCTCCACTCGATGGCGATGGGGTTGCCTGTGGTGACGACGAGTTTGGGCTGTGAAGGGTTGGCGATCGTGGAGGGCGTGCATCTACTCATCCGTGACCAGCCAGAATCGTTTGCGGAAGCAATTTTGCAACTCCTCTCGGATGACGAACTCCAGGAAAAGCTGCGCGTAAACGGTCGGCAATTAGTCGAACAGCAGTATGACTGGCAGCAGATTTTTGAGCGAGCGGAACGGCAGATTGTGGCAGGATTTTGGAAATGGCGAGAGGAGCGATCGGGCAGTAATCATTCTGAATAGTATGAATTCAATAAAGGTCTTTGGCTTTGTTGTTTGGAACTTCTGCCCTCCGATTCTAGGGGACTTTTGAGACATGGAGAGGGCTACAGATCGAGGGAAATGGGCGAGACGATTTCCCAGTGGCGGGGGGGGCAGAGGAGGCTTTGCTCGTTGGGTGTCCAGGCGATTTGGAACGGATGCTGGTTCCAGTGATAGTCGTAGGTGAGATTCCAATCGGGGGAAAATATACCAGCGTTAACATAGTAGTGACCACCACTGAGATCTAAGCGATCGACACACAAGCGAATCTTTCCCATTCCTATAGATATCGGAATCGTCAATGCTGAGGTGAATGTGTTGGTGTTAAAGTAGATCTGACCGTTTTCATCACTAATGCTAACGCTGAAGATCACAGATAGAAACTGCTGGTGTGATTTGTAGTTGATCTCGATCGTCATCGGATCGCCATTGTTAATTTCAGTAATAGAGTTGTGACGTGAATCGAATAAATTAACTGCTGTGATTTCTATTTCACGAGAATAACTGCGAAATTTTTTGGCGTGAGATTGCAAATCCATAATGCCTGCATACCGTCCTGCAACCACTTCGGGATCGCCGTAAGCTTCGACCTGCCCGTGTTTGAGCCACAAAGCCTGATCGCATAGTTGCTGAATTTGTTCAACGTTGTGAGAAATCAGCACGACTGCACAACCATTTGATTTGAGATCAGCAATGCGATCAAGACACTTGCCCTGAAATGCGCCATCGCCCACCGATAAAAATTCGTCAATCAACAGCACATCTGGCTCTGTGTGAATGGCTACCGAGAAAGCCAGCCGCATCAACATTCCGGTACTGTAAGTGCGAACAGGATTGTCGATAAATGAGTCCAATTCTGCAAAGTTGACGATCGCTTCAAAGCGTCGGGTCACTTCTCGTCGGGTCAAGCCTGCCACGATCGCGCTGACAAATACATTTTCTCGTCCTGTCAAATCGGGGTGAAAGCCTGCCCCCAAATCCAACAGTGCGCCCATTCGTCCGTTGACTTTGATCTGCCCTTCATCGGGACGCACCACCCCACTCAAAAGCTGAAGTAGCGTCGATTTTCCTGCCCCATTGTGACCGATCACCCCCAACATCTGACCAGGGGCAACCGTAAAACTCACCTCGCGCAGTGCCCAAAAGTAGTCGATCGCTTTCATACGGCGATGTCCCGAAAGGGCGGCCTCCATGATGGTGCGGGGGCGATCGGCGTGATAGCGACTGTAGCGTTTGCCCAGTCTGTGGGCGGTGACAGCAGGTTGCATGAGGGTCTAAATTTCTTCTACAAAGCGTTCACTCTGGCGCTTAAAAACTCGATATCCCAGAGGAAGGAGGATGCCCGATAGGATAGCCAAAATTAGCAGCGATCGCCAATTGGGTGGAGTGCCATAGATTAAGACGGCTCGATAGGCTTCGAGTAAAGTGACCAGCGGATTGAGGGCAAAGAGCGATCGAAACTGCTCAGGAACTTTGTTGAGATCATAGAAAATCGGCAGAATATAGAACATCAACTGTAATACAACGCCTAATGTATGTTGAGTATCTCGAAAGGTCACATTCAATGCTGCTAAGGGATAAGCAAAACTAACGGTGAGAATAAATTGCAATACGAATAAGATGGGTAAAAATGTAAAGTTGTAGGTTAACTGAACTCCATCGAAGATTAGAAAAAATAATAGGACAGGCAACGCTAACAGGAAGTGAATTAAACCAGTGGTGACGGTGACGATCGGTAAAATAGTAATCGGAAAACCTGGCTGACGAACCAGAGCGCGATTGCCTGTAATTAATCCCGTAGCTTGAAAAAGAGATGTTTGTGTCCATGTCCAGACGAGTAGACCGCTAAACGCAAATGATGAATACTGAGGGACATTCACCAATAGCACCAGACGGAATACGAACGTGAATACCAATAATTGCAGCAAAGGACTGATCAGCGTCCAGGCGATACCGAGAGTCGATCGCTTATACAACAGCTTCAAATCCCGGACAACCAACTCTCGCAGCAAATCCCGGTAGTAGACTAGCTGCCGCTTTTTCCAAATAGGCGGTCTACTTTTGAGAAACATAGGATTGATTTTGAAGAGATTCGGTTCGTTCTACAACTGGAATGTAGGGCTGACTGCGACCATTGCGTTTGACGAGTTGACAGCTTTGCCAATAGCCCCAAGAGCCAGCAATTAAGCCAGAAATTTCTTGCCAGAGATAGAGCCAGGGAGTGTCGTGTTTGCGCTGGAGGCGATCGACGATTCGCCAGACAAAATAGCGAGGCATGACGTTGACCAATTGGCGTAATCCTCGGTTGTCTTTTTCGTTTAACCAGAGGTGGAGATGATAGGCAGTACAGCTTTTCATTTGACCATAAATTTGCCGATAAAAGGCGGACAGTTCTCGTCGATGACGGTGCCACACATACGCTTCGGGAGCGTAAACTAAGGTGTACCCTGCTTTGAGAATTTTGTAGTAGAGATAGGTTTCTTCGGCACCTGCGGAGGGCGTTCCGGGGCCCAGGGTTTCCTCCATTAATCCGATTTGTGGATGGCTAAAAATGCTGGCTCTCATCGCGGAATTTGCCGATACGCCCAACTCCCAAACGGGGGGAGAATATTCAAAAGAGGCTAACCAGTTTCCATCGACTTCTAAAGGTAAAAATCCGGCGCTCAAACCGTTTTTCAGCTTCTCAAACATTAGTTGGGCGGGGGTTTCGAGTTCTAACGGCAAGACATTTCCCGTAACGACCATGACATCGGGACGAGCCATCGGAGCAATCAACTTTTCGAGCCAATCCGGTGGAACGGTGACATCATCATCGACGGTGACAATGATTTCGCTTGTACTGGCGACGATCGCCGCATTTCGTCCATACGCTCCGCCTTTTCGAGTCTCTTGAACGAGTTTGACTTGGGGAAATTGAGCGACGATCGGCGGGGTCAAGCCTGAGTTTGGGCGATTGTCGGCCACGATAATTTCTATGGGTCGAGTCGTTTTTTGGGCGGTGAGATGATGGAGACAGTTTAATAAGTCAGTGGGTCGATCGCAGGTTGTAATGATGATGCTGACAGGAATTTGGTCAGAGAGTGAGGGCTGGGAAGTGATCGGTTTAGCGATCGGAGTCCAATGCTGGGTCAGCAGAAAATCTAAGGCTTTGCGGGCAGTTTCGCGGTTACGCTGGTGAGGAAGAGAGAGCAGATCGAAGGTGAGTTGGTGAGCGATCGCGTCTCTCAGTTGAGCAGCACTGATGGGTGCAAACTGATTTTTGATGTCTACAGAACCGATGAATGTCGAACCTTCGGTAACAAAAACTCGAGTGGCTTGGTAGTCTGTGATGTCAAGTAAATCGGGAAGCAAATCAGGTAAATCACTCAAGTCAATTGCCTGCGTGGTCATTAATTTGGGTGTGGGTTCAATCGGCGCAACTTTATGAATGGGGGCGGTCTGTCTTGCTTGCTGGTAGCCTTGCCAACTGCGCCACACGCCCTGAAATTCAGCAATAATAAAATCGCGAGGCAGATTATAGGGACGCAACCAAGAAATACACAGCCGCGCAAACTTCCACAACGCTAAACACAAAAAGCTTAAACGTAATTTTGGATAAGCTGCAATGCCTGTGTAAATGTAAGCGTAAAAGCTGGTGAGATTGCGAGTGAGAAACGATCGCATCGCTTGATCATACTCTGGAGACCGATACCGAACGATCGCATTTGGCTCATAGAGAAGCGTCTGTCCGGCAATCAGAATTCGACAAAACATTTCCCAATCGCCGCCGCCTTCGGTCAGAGTGTCGCGATCGAGTGCCAGGTCAAACACGCCAATCTGCTCAAACAATCTGCGACGATAGGCCATATTCACCCCAGAACCTAGCTGCATCGTGCCCAGATCGCTCCAGGATTTGAGAGAAGAATTCCAGTGTCGATCGCACCCTCGCCCCAAACCATACCAAAACTCAAAGAGCGCCTGATTTTCGGTTTCGATCTGGTCAGGAATTACCAATCCTGTGAGCGCCATGACTTGAGAATTTTGGGCAAACGAGGTGGCGATCGCGCCAATCCAATTTGTATCCACGAGGCCCTGTTCGTCTGTGAAGGCAATGATTTCGCTTTGTGCTTTCTCGATCGCCAGATTTCGCGCTTGATTGAGTCCGACTTTATCGGTGTAGAGGTGATGAAAAGTTGGATAATTCTGCTGCACGATTTTTTGAAGTGCGTCACTCTGGGGAGCGTTTTCGACAATCAGAATTTCTAAATTGGGATATTCAAGTTTTTGGAGTGCCTGTAGACAATCCGTGAGATCAAGTTCCGTCGATCGTCGAGGACAAAATGCAACCGTGACAGACGGCAAATTCTGAGTTTCAACGGGAGCCAGCTTGAGTAAATCCGCAATTTGCCAGCTAGAATCTGGAACGGCTAATCGATAGTTGATCAACTGCCGCCCGATCGCTTCCGCAAACTGAGGAAAAATCGCCTGAGCGATGGCGTGTCCCGAACATTCTCCCCGCTTGACTGGAAGCTGAATATAACCGATCGGACTTCCATGCAGCTTAACCAGACCGCGCAAAAACTGATAGCCCTCCAGGTTAGTAATGGATTCTAACGGACGGCTTAACTCGATATCGGTGACTTTGATGCGATTGGACATGGGGAGGGATGAAAGAGGGAGGAGGGAGGAGGGAGGAGGGAGGAGGGAGGAGGGAGGAGGGAGGAGATTTTAGGTTTGCCTTGTTTCTACGGTTTTGGTGGGTGAGGCGGGGGTTTGAACTTGGGTGCGTCCTTGTCGATCGACTCGCTGCCACGATCGCCACAGTGACCACGACCCAGCCAGGTTTCCGGCGATTTCTAGCCAGATGAGTGACAGGGGGTAAAAGCGGTCTCCTTTAAGCCAGAGCAACAGACGTTTGAGGTAGTAAAGCGGCAAGAAGATGAGTAGGGTGCCCAAAGCGCGGAGGTCGCGATCGCACAGTACCGTGGTCAAATGATAGGCGACAAACCCCTTGCTGTAGTTGTATAGCTGACGACGCAGGGCAGCCATTTCGCGGCGGTGTTTGTGCCAGACGTAGGCGGTCGGTTCGTAGACGATCGTGTAGCCTGCTTTGAGAACTTTGTAGAACAGATAGATGTCTTCTCCGACTCCTGAAGGCATTCCGGGGCCGAGGGGTTCGTTCATGAGTCCGATCGCGGGATGGCGAAAAATGCTGGCTCGAAAGGCGGCGTTGGCAGTGCCTCCTAGTTCCCAGGTGGGGACGGCGTGAAAGGGCGATCGCTCAAACCAGTCGCCGTTGACTTCAAATCGCTCAAATCCGCGTCCGAGTCCGCCGTTGCCGTAGTGTTCAAAAAGCTGTTGGGGGCGGGTGTCTAGTTCCAGGGGCAAAATGTTTCCCGTCACGGTCATCACATCGGCGCGCGCAAAGGGAGCAATGAGTTTTTCGAGCCAGTCGATCGACAGCGTGACATCATCATCGATCGTGACAATAATCTCTCCTTGACTGGCAATAATTCCAGCATTGCGGGCGTAGGCGACTCCTTGACGAGGTTCCTCAATCAAACGCACGGTGGGGAATTGGCTGACGATCGCCGTTGTCAATTCCGATGCTGGGTGATTATCGACCACGATGATTTCGACCGATCGCAGAAACGTCTGAGACACCAAACTTTGGAGACAGTGACGCAAATCATCCGGGCGATCGTAGGTGCCAATCACGATCGAGACTGATACATGCGTGGGGAGTGTTGCAGAGGGAACGCGATCAGATTCCCATAATTTTGAACTCCATAATTTTGAACTCCATAATTTTGAACTCAATGTCTCTACGATTTCAGTTCCCAATCGCATCACGCTAATCGGTTGATAGTCATTTGTAATATCAACTTGTCCCAAAGGTGATCCCTGCTTCATGACAAAGACGCGGACTTTACCAACTTCTGTAACGTTGTGAATCGGTTCTAAAGGCTGTGTAATTTCAATTGAACGAACTGCAATTTTATCGGTGGCTTCTTTTTGAATAGGTGTGGATTGTTTGGCTCGATCGCTGGGTGATTTTCCATACTTTTTAGCAATCTCATCAGCAATTTTTTTAGATTTTGGATACTTGTCTAAACTTGTCAGACAACCCCAAAGTTGAGCCACAATTAAGTCACGCGGAAATCGAGTCGGACTCAACCAGGACAACATCAACGGACGCAAATGACCCGACCACAACCACGACAACCCTAGACGAATCAGAGAAAGCGTCGTTTCGGGATAGACGATCGCCGTTCGCACAAAAAACGCATAAACACTACCGTTGTGAGCGAGTTGAGTTCGCAGTTGGGCATAGTCTCGTCGATGTCGGTGACGCACGATCGCACTGGGTTCATAAACCAGCGTATGACCTTCTTTGAGAATGCGAAAAAACATCTCCAGATCGCCTGCTCCATTCGTCACCGTACCCACATCCAAAGCAGGATCAAAATAGCCAATCTCGTCAAATACACTGCGCCGATAAGCCATATTTGCCCCGGTGCCCAGGTTGCCAGTTCCCATTTGCGTCCAGTGCATAGGTTGCCCTCGGCCGACTCGCCACCACCGTCGCCGAAATCCTCGCCCAAATCCGCCATTCATCTCAAACAAAACTTGAGCGTCGGTTTCTAACTCATAAGGCACGACCAGCCCCGTCACCGCCATCACTTCAGGATTTTCGACAAACACTTGAGCGAGTGATTTTACCCAGTTGCGATCGACCACCGTATCGTCGTCGGTGTAAGCCAGAATGTCTCCGGTTGCTTCTAGAATGGCTCGATTGCTGGCCCAGTCTCGTCCCGGACGCGGCTCACACACATAGCGAACGCGGGGATAAGTTTGCACTAATTTCTCAGTTGCGTCACTGCTGGGTGCGTTGTCGATGACCAATAAATCCAGGTTGGGATAGTCTAATTGGCAAAGTGAAGTGAGGCAAAGATTGAGATCAGAGGTGCGATCGCGCGTACAAATTGCAACGGTGACAGACGGTAAAGCTTTCTGCTGGCTGATTGGCGGAAATTTGAGTAGATCATCAAACTGTAGTTTTTCAGGTAATCCTTTCAATAATTGATTGAATAGAAGCTGTTGAATAATTGAATCACAATGCTGTTCTAGAATCTGTTGCTCAAGGTAATCGGCTGAACATTGATGATTGCTAATCGGAACGTTAATCCATCCGATCGCAGTCCCATACAGTCTTACCAATGCCTGAAGCCTGACATAGCCGTGTAGTTCATCAAAGGCAGCGATCGGCTGTCCCAATTCAATCTCGACAACTTTAATCGGGGTGAGTGCAGAAGTCATGAAGGGCAGCACCTTAAGAAGAATGTTCGGATAATGTCGATCGTCCAGTTTGTCCCACTCGTGAAAGCAGCGTTTGCAACCCATTTCCCACAAGCACTTTGAGAAACACTTTGGCTCTATTTCGGTTGCTTGAAGCAGCTTGTCGATGAGGACGAGAGAATCCGAACCAGCTTTTTATTAATAATTGATAGTATCCCACTCGTAAAAATGGAGTAACTCGATCAACTCTAACCGCTTCAAAAAGCCAGAACAAGGTGGTACGATCGTCTCCCCAATCAGAACTTTGATGAGCGAAATATAAGTAGAGACTACTACTCGACAATTGATATAAAAAGTTGGGGATTTCTAAATGTTTTTCTCGAATAGATTGCAACATTAAAGTGTGCGATCTTGCCATACAAGAATAGTCACAGGACATACTTTGCCGAATCTTACGATAACCGACTAAAAACTCAGGGACGGCTCGAAATTCATACCCTTCGGCAATTCTCAAATACAAATCCCAATCTTCACAACCTTGGGCATTTTGTGCTTTTAGCTGACAATTGTAGCCGCCCACTTTCTCAAAACAGCCTGCTTTAATCAACGTAGCGCTGGCATTTCCCAAAAAGTTGTGGCACAGCAGCGTTTGAAAAACATTCCCCTCAATTTTCGCGGCGTGAAATCCTCCCGTTTGCTGATCTTGCTCATCAATATCGATCGACCAGCTATAAACCAAGCCCACCGATTCAGGAGACGCTAATAAGCATTGAACCTGCTTTTCTAAATTGTGAGGATACCAGAGATCATCCGCATCGATCGGGGCGATTAGTTCCCCTTTGGCTAGTTGAATTGCCCGATTTCGAGCCGCCGCAACGCCTGCATTTTGCTGCTTGACTAAGAGAATTCGTTCATCGGTTTTAGAGAGGCGATCGACGATTTCAACGGTGCTATCTTGAGAGCCATCATCGACCACAATCACTTCTAGATTCTGATAAGTTTGGGTCAGAATTGAGGTCAAGGTTCTCTCAATAAAAGCTGCCGCATTGTATGCCGGAACAATCACTGAGACAAGCGGTAAAGACAGGGCAGTTGCAGATTGGCTCTTCACATCGGGATGTCACATTTCACACGTTGGACAAATCCTAGCTCGAATGGGTTGACATGACGATCGGTTAATTAAAACTTTAGTCATTTTGCGGACGGAGCGATTTAGCGTCCTTCACCTGACTGTTGTCTTTGACACGCCCCGCATTCAAGCTCAACCCTTCCTCAAAAGCAGGTCTTTTGGTTCCCCCTCTAAATCTGCGCTCAAGTCCCGTCAGATCAGCGATCGACTCCTCTGTGGATTCCTCAAGACAATATAAAGCTTTCATAAAGTGTAACTGACTAACTTGTAGAAAACCCGACTGTGCCATCAGAGTCAGCTTTAGGTGCTTTCCGCATCTCAGGTTCATGGTATCTTTTTATTCAACAAAAAAATACGGATCAGTTAGAAGACTCTACAAAGATGTTGTCTGTAAATACCATGACTCAGGCACGTCGAATACCATACCCCCTAGATACTCAACGAACGCTTCTCACTGACCATAATGGATTTTCCTGGACTCTCACCCTCGATCTCGATCGTTATCCCGGTCTACAACGGCGGGGAAGCGTTTCGCAAATGTCTCTCTAGTCTTAGTCAATGCGCCCCACCCACAACAGAAATTATCGTCGTCGATGATGCCGGGACGGACGACTCCTGGCAAGTTGCCAAAACATTTGGGGCAACCGTGATCAGACTGCCCATCAATCGCGGGCCAGCACATGCTCGAAACGTCGGGGCACTGACCGCCAAAGGTGAACTGCTATTTTTTATGGATGCTGATGTGGCTATCCGACCCGACACGCTGTCACAGGTGATTCGTGAATTTGACCACTACCCCGATCTCGCTGCTCTGATTGGTTCTTACGACGATTTACCGGGCGCATCCAACTTCTTATCGCAATACAAAAATCTGCTGCATCACTACACTCATCAGACTGCCAGCGAAGAAGCTTCTACGTTTTGGGGCGCTTGTGGAGCGATTCGGCGGCCGGTCTTTTTGGCGATCGGGGGCTTTGATGAAAGCTATCACAAACCGTCGATCGAAGATATTGAGCTAGGCTATCGACTCAAACGCGCAGGCTATCGAATCCGTCTCAGCAAACAGGTACAGGTCAAACATCTCAAACGCTGGGGAGTGCGATCGTTGCTCAAAGCTGATTTCTACGATCGAGCCTTACCCTGGACGCGATTGATCTGGCGAGACGGCAAGTTTATCAACGACCTCAACCTGCAAACTTCTAGCCGCATTAGTGTAGTTTCAGTGTATGGCTTAGTGCTTTCCCTCATCCTTGCCTGCGGGTGGTCGAGTGCCCTGATGCTAACGGCCCTTTGTGCCTTGACGCTGATTGGATTGAATGCGTCTGTATACCGATTTTTTTATCAGGAGCGAGGCATGAAATTTGCGCTACAAGCGATCCCCTGGCACTGGCTCTATTTTGGGTATAGCGGGTTAGCCTTTGCGATCGGTTCCCTCCAATTCAAACTCCAACCCCAAATCGCGCCCCCCCAACTGATCGGCTCGATTTCAAATCAGAGAGTTTCTATGTCAGGACGAGGATAAACCCATGAGTTTATTAGATTCTGAATAAGCGCTTTATTCTACATTTCAACAACGATTTGAGGTTTTAGGTGAAACATCATCCAGTGGTGATTATTGGTGCGGGCCCCGCTGGGCTGACGGCCGCTTATGAGTTAGTAAAACGGGGCGTTCAGCCGATCGTTCTAGAAAAGTCTAATCAAGTGGGTGGCATTGCCCGAACTGAAACCTACAAAGGATACCGCTTTGACATTGGAGGACATCGCTTTTTTACCAAAGTAGAAGTGGTGCAAAAACTGTGGCAAGAAGTCATGGGAGACGACTTTATCAAGGTGCCCCGCCTCTCTCGCATCTATTACCGCGATCGCTTCTTTAACTACCCTTTAGAGATTTCAGACACCCTATTCAAACTCGGCATTGTAGAAAGTGTACGGATTGTCTTGAGCTATCTCAAAATCAAAATTTTTCCCTGTCCCCAAGAAGAAACGCTAGAAGACTGGGTGACCAATCGCTTTGGAAAACGGCTGTTTCTCACCTTCTTTAAGACTTACACCGAAAAGGTTTGGGGAATTCCTTGTAATAAGATTCAGGCAGATTGGGCCGCCCAACGTATTAAAGGACTGTCGCTGACGACGGCCGTGATCAATGCACTATTCAAAACCAACCATACCAAAACGCTGATCAAAGAGTTTGACTATCCGATTTTGGGCCCTGGCATGATGTGGGAGCGCTTTCAAGCCGCCGTAGAAGAGCAGGGGGGAACCGTTCGTTTAGATGCTGGCGTGACTCGACTCAAGCGAGAAGGGAATCGCATTCAAAGCGTCACAGTCCGACAAAATGGAGCAACGATCGAGCTTTCGGGTGATCACTTTATTTCGAGTATGCCGATTTCTGCGCTGATTCAACGGCTCGATCCTCCGCCCCCTGATGAAGTGCTGCAAGCTGCCAACGCGCTCAATTATCGGGCGTTTATGATTGTCTCGCTGATTGTCGATCGCCCCCATTTGTTTCCTGACAATTGGATTTATATTCACAGTCCCGATGTCAATGTCGGACGCATTCAAAACTTCAAAAATTGGAGTCCGGCGATGGTGCCCGATGCCAGCAAAACCTGTCTGGGCATGGAGTATTTTTGCAACGATGGCGACGACTTGTGGAAAATGTCAGACACCGAGCTACTAGATCTGGCCACCTGTGAACTGGTAAAACTGGGACTCGCCAACGCCAACGAGGTCGAAGATGGAGTCGTTTTGCGTCAGCCCAAAGCCTACCCAGTCTACGATCGCGACTATCGCCAACACCTCAAGGTGATTCAAGACTTTTTGGAGACGATCGAGAATCTACAAACCACGGGACGCAATGGAATGCACCGCTACAACAATCAAGATCACTCCATGTTGACGGGGTTTTTGGCGGTGAGAAATCTGTTTGGCGAACACCACGACCTCTGGCAAGTCAACACAGAACGCTCCTATTACGAAGAGTTTACTTATGAAAAGGAGCAACCAGCAAAATTGTTAGTGCGGTAGACAGAACATGAGATCTGCGGACTGCGGAATAATAGACAACCCCTGCGAAAGATGAATGCAGAATCGATCTGCAAATGGTGAATGATGTGAGGACAACTCCCAGCCCAAAAGATTCAGGGTAACCAGGGCACATCCCTTTACAAAATATCTCATCCCTCCCTCCTCCCTCCTCCCTCCCATGCTCTACTTCATCGTCGTCTGGCTGATTCTATTTGTCGTCTGCTGTCCGATCGGCACCGCCTTGCTCAACAAACTGCCCAACAACGGATTTGATCGGACGGGCGATCGCCTCATTGTGTCAGCCTGGTTGGGGTTGGTGATGTTGTCGATCGCGCTACTCGCGACCTCTCTGATTTTGCCGCTGTCTCCATTGGTCGGAGGTGTCGTGGCGATCGGGCTGAGTGCTGCGTCTCTAGAATGGCAACAAACACGAGAAGAACTGGCTGCGGTTTGGACAAGGGTGCCGCATCGGGTGATAATTGGGTTTTTGGGATTGGCGCTCCTCGTGGCTGCGCTGACGACCGGACAGGTGACTTGGCATGACACGGGCTACTATCACTATGGGCTGATTCAGTGGCTGGCTGAATATGGAACGGTGCCAGGATTGTCGCTGCTCTTTACCAATTTGGGTTTCACCTCGTCGTGGTTTGCGCTGGCGGCTCCGTTGAATGCTCAAATTTTTGATGCGCGGGTGAGTGCCGTGACGAATGGCTTTGTGCTGTTGATCGCAGTGTTGCAGGCTTTGATTTGCCTCAGACAGAGCCTCATGGGTGCAAGGTTGAGCGATTTGTTTGCGATCGCGTTTGCGTTGATCATGCTGCCGATCACAATTTGGCTAGTTCCGATGTCACAAATTTTGGTTTCTCCTTCGCCCGATCTGCCCGTCGCCTTTCTAGTCGGCATTGTTGGCTGGTCGATGTTGGTGGTGTCCCGATCGACCCTGGTCGCCAACGAGATGAATGATTCCTTACGAGCAACTCGACGCGATCGGGTGATTCCTCTGATTTTGGCCACGGGGGCATTCACAATTAAGCTGACAGCGCTGCCTTTAGTTGTGATGTCCAGTCTGTTTTTTGTCTTTCATCCCGGTGTCAATTTGAGAAGGATTGTCAGGGGCGGGGCAGTCGTTTTGTTGCTGTTGTCTCCGATGCTGATTTCTGGAATTCTTACGTCGGGCTGTCCGCTTTATCCGGCGGCGGTGCTTTGCGTTGATTTGCCCTGGTCGCCGACTTCTCAAGCAGTGCAGCAGACGGCCGCTAATACACATGGCTGGACAACCTGGTATGGGTCGCCGCCAGCGGGGATCAATCCCTGGATATGGTCAATTTGGCAATGGTTTAATACATCAACGACCGAAAAGATCACAGCGGCATTGATTGTGCTGGCGCTAGTGGCGGCGGTTTATGTGATTCTGACTCAGGCGACGAAGCTGCGAGGTGAAATTTGGGTAGCCGCGATCGGCGTTTTAGGAATTACCTTTCTGATGTTGACTTCTCCATTTTTTCGATTTAATTTGCCATACGTAGCGCTTTTGTTAGCGTTGTCAATGGCGGTTATTTTTATGAGACAGTTCGATCGTATTCTTCATTTCCTAAAGTTTTTGGAATCGTTGATACGATCGCATGATTTAGTATTCAATTTGTTTTCGGCAACTGTTGTATTAGTGGTTGTCGGGTATTCTTATCCTCAATTGCTTTTACCACTACGAATGAAGGATATTCCTGTGGTAGAAAAGCAGGCTAATGGCATTGTCTATTTCTATCCTGAAGACAATATGCATTGTTGGGCGGCCAAGATTCCTTGTACTTTTACCGATATGCAAGAGGTTGAGTTTGCCAATCCTAACCGAGGTCTGGCGGGTGGCTTTATTCGCAAAAAATCGTTCTAGGCGTAGAAGTTGATTAACGTGAATTCGATGTAGATCTTTCGCTGCGGTTATTAATCCAGCCTCCTAAATCCCCTATGAGTGAGGGACTTTGAACCCGAAATCTTGTCTAAAAGTCCTCCTGAATTGGCAGCTTGGGTGGCAGAAGTGCAAAATATCGAAGCGAAAAAACTTCATTGAATTGACGTTAAATTAGAGAGAGATCAAAGTAATTTTACTTAAAAGCTAGAGTCGCAAATGTCCTAGGCTTGGGAAAGAAAATTATGCGTTTATCCGTATGCTCAAGCGATTCGATCTAATTTTGCTGTTGACGGGCGTTCTTTGTTTGACTTCTGGAGTTGCCATGTCACCCGTTCAGACAAGAGTCAGTGCCCATCCCACTAGCGCCACCGTCAAAACTCACAAAGAAACCTTCGATCGCTACACTCGTTTTATCGACGAAGCCTGTAAGCCCCAAAAGCGCACCTTTCAAGGATTGAAATATCAACTCTGTCTCATAGAAGACTTGTCCACCAGAGTTAGTATGCAAGGGCCAGAGGGCGAAAATGGGCCAACGGCTTACTTTTATAGTGGAAAGCTATTTGCCTTTAGAGATACGGGGCGAGGAGAGGCGCAGATGTTTAAAGACGGGCGTTTGATCGCTGAAGTAGAAGTTGGCAAAGTTGCACCTGGCTACAACAAAATCACTACAAAGTTTAGTCCCGCAGACCGCAAAGCACTAACCGATCGTGCCCTAAGTTCTAGTCAGAATATGCTCAAAGTTTTTGGACGACGATCGACCTAAAAGTTAGTAAACACTGACCAATATGCTTTCTATACCAAGAGCATCGAATCTTGAAGCGATCGTGCGATTTCATTAACCATCCCATCCTCAAAATTCTCAAACCATAAGGTTCTGTCAGATTAACATTGCGTTCCTTGCACTTCTAACAATTTCTGTTTCATAAAATCATTACTGGAGCTATGATCTTTATGCGAGTTCTCTGCTCTAAACATCTTTAATGAGAACATCTTTAATGAGAAGAACATATGCAAGAAGTTGTTATTCACACGGTTACCGAGTACATTGATTGTCTTGCAGAGATCAATCGTGGAAAACGTGCGCTTTATCGGGGTCAACGGCGCGATCGCACTCTATTACCCAAAATTGCTCGTCTGACAACTTACTTACC
This sequence comes from Phormidesmis sp. 146-33, assembly GCF_052939515.1. Taxonomy (NCBI): domain Bacteria; kingdom Bacillati; phylum Cyanobacteriota; class Cyanophyceae; order Leptolyngbyales; family Leptolyngbyaceae; genus Phormidesmis; species Phormidesmis sp. 146-33. The sequence goes on along the minus strand of NZ_JBJPHU010000006.1, from coordinate 16,067 downwards.
TATTCTTCAGGCAGAGCGAGAAATCATTGAGGTTTTTAAGCTAAGAAGCCTTCCGTTGCTTGAGCAGCATCCTGATAACGATTGGGATTGGCTGTCAATTATGCAGCACCACGGACTCGCCACAAGATTGTTGGACTGGAGCGTTAATCCTCTAGCGTCTCTCTGGTTTTGCGTCTGCAAGCCCCCCGTTGAGACTGAATCTGGTGTCATCTGGTTATTTCATCCAGAAAGTGACGATTATGCGATTCCCTCAAAGCAGGCAGATCCGACTTGCATTGATCGAAGTTATTTGCTCAGAGGCAAGAAGGTTGCTTCTCGGATTCGAGCGCAAGCAGGCTGGTTTACTGCCCATTATTTTGATATGGAACAAGAGAAGTTTATCTCATTAGAAGACGATCCCACATACAAACCTCGTCTCACAAAACTCATCATTCCATTTGATGAATTTGCAAATATTCGCTTTCAGTTAGATCGTTTGGATGTGAATTCAGCAAGTCTGTTTCCTGATTTGGATGGACTTTGTGCTCACATTGAATGGGCATTTTCGAGCTTTGCAGACGAAGCGTTTGAGGATATTCCTAAAAAGAGCTTTCCGACTCCAGATCATTCAATTATTTAGCGATCGACCTGTTTTGGCAACCAGTCGATCGCACGCTACTTGAGCGTCTACTTTAGCGAACGATCTGCGCTACGTCATATAGCCCATGTTCATTGTTGGCGTAGGTTTGCCAGTAGTTGGTTTCTTTGTCAAAGCCCGGTTGCTGACCGAGAGACTCAAAATCGTCGCGACTCTTCCATTGAGCAAGCAGCGCGATCGTCGATTTGTCAGTGCTAGGACACATGGCGGCCCACTGCAATCCGGGTGTCATTTCTAACACACCAGGCATTTCTTGACTGATAATCATCGCTAAATCAGATTGACTCTGACTCGGCTTCATCTTGAATTGACTGAACATAATCACATCCCCCTGATTAAAGTTGGGCGAGGAAGCAGATCGCGTTTCGGTATGTTGCACTTGGCAAGCAAAGGTTTGAGGTTTTCCGCCTGCTGCAATGTTGAGAACATGTTCGGATGCATAAGACTGAAAGCTCGACAAATCCTTGCCTTTCCACTGAGATAAAGCAATCACTTGAGAACCATCTTGCGCTTTGAGGATAGAGGAGTCTTGAAAGCCAGGAACCTTTGAAAATGATGCTTTCTCTTCTTTAGAAACCTGCGAGAAAACCTGGTCTTGAGTTTTTGAAGTGGTGGGATAAACGGTCATCACATTCACCACATCTTTTGTACCATCGAGCGTGACCGTCGTCGCTGCCTGAGCCAGACTGGGAATTGCCAAGAACATGCTGAGTGACAGCGCAATCGCAACCATTAAAGTTTTGACTCTGAGTAGGTGATTCATCATAACGTTCGACTTCCGCTTAGTTGAGTGATTCGTTGCGTTTTTCGGCGTTGCTGAATCAGGGGATGAATTGCCCCAAAGCGGCGGGAAACCTAATGTTCAAAGTCCCCTATTTTTGGGGGATTTAGGGGGCGAAAAGATGGACACTTCCCACAGATTCATCCCTCCAGCAACGCGCGTTTTTCAACCTCACACCAATGAACCCCATTATTACTTGAGTCAATCTTTTTGAAACCACCCATTTAGCTAGGTATGGTATAGATATTCTGGACTGCATACAGCGGAGTTAATCGATGGTCGAACTTCTCATCACCCTGCACCGAGTAAGCGATCGTATTCAGCTTTAATTGCTTTAAAACATTCACAAGACATTGCTTCGAGTCGTTGTTGATCTCGAATTTCGATCACACCGCGTCGATAAGAAATTAGACCCAGATCTTGATATTTGTTGGCAGCTACCGTCACCCCTGCCCGACGGACTCCCAGCATTTCTGCAATAAAGTCTTGCGTTAGTCGAAACTCATTGGATTTAACCCGATCCTGGGCTTCGAGTAGCCAACGAGCAAACCGTTGATCTAATGTATGAGCGCGATTGCAAGCCACATTTTGAGAGAGTTGAGCAATCAAAGCCTGTGTGTAGTTGAGCAATTGATCGCGCAGTTCTGGATATCGCTCACATAGTTGCCGTAGTGTCTGAGCATCCAGCTTGAAGGCATCACCCGGAATTTGCACTAGATAAGTCGTTCTGGTCGTGACTTGTTTTGCCATCAGCACATTGACTCCCAACATATCTCGATAGCCCGTGATCGCCGTTTCTACGGTCGTAATGCCATCGCTCATGGTGAGTGTAATTGAGCAAGCACAATCGATCGGAAAGTAAACCGCCTCGATCGGTTCTCCTGGGTCATGAAGTCGCTTTCCTTGCTCTAGCGAAACTTGCCGAAGAAAGGGTGCAAGCTGTTCATAAATCTCAGGTGACAGAGCGGCTAATATCTGATTTTGAGGAGCCATAAAAGCCTTTTCAGAACATTCTTTGGGGCAGTTTTTGAGAACGAATTCAGGAGGCAGTGCTCTGGCGCAATGTTCTTCAAACTACCAAATTGTTGCCTGGATAAAACAGCCATCAAAAGTAAGTTCTGAGTTGCTTTGCTGTCCAAAACGAAATGGTTCTATCGATTACTAGACATTACCGCAAAAGTAGAGAAAATTAACCTGACCCACGACGATCGTCAGAGAAACTTAATATGAACAAAACAACTACACAATTGGCGACTATGGGCAGAGTTGCAGTCATCGTTCTATATCATCTGAATAGCATCTCAGTTCTTCAATGTTCTTTCTTCAATGTTCTTTAAGAAAATAGGCGATGTGCAACTTTTTCTTAGCCCCCTTTTGAAGACGTTGATCAGAAAGTTGCCCATTGCCTAAGATACATCTAAGACATATGCAAACTGAGGCATCAGAAAAGCGATCGTACTCAGTAACTTTTCAAAATCAAATGGCTTGATCAAATAATCATAAAAGCCCGCAGCAAGTGCCTGATCTCGATCTTGATCGCTGGCACAAACCGTCAAAGCGATCTTCGGCATCTCTGGCACTCTAGCTTTCAAGGTTTCTACCAGCGAATACCCATCCTCGTAGGGCAACAACAATTCACTAATTAGCAAGTCAGGCTTGTCTCTTTCGACAATTTCCAGGGCTTTTTGGGCGGAGTCTGCTGTCAAAGTTGTGATGCCATATCCTAAAAACAACGTTGTTAACAAGTCTCTAGAATCTTCATCATGGTCAACCACCAGAATTCTCAAACCATCAAGCGCCAAAGAATAGTACGTCACTCCTAATAATCCTTGTAACATTAGGTGAATAATCCAGCGAAGCATTTTTTGAGAGGGTTGTTTAGAATACAATCAGTTGTAACGATCGGTAGATGTCTTTGTGTTGAAACCTGTAATAGTCACAAAAAACTAGTCGTCACTATCGCGGTTCAAATTAATTAACCTTGTTCTCATAATAAAGTTCCTGTGAGTCGAGTTCAGTACGATGTCGTACCTAGTGACTCGTCCAATTAAGGAGTTTTACACGGCGCGACGACTGCCTAAAAAATAGGTTTGATAATTGATACCTGATGACACCCGAAGCGTCGCACCCTAGAAACTAGAATGGCTCAATCCATAAGATCGATGCAACGTCCCATTTATCTCGATTGTCACGCGACTACGCCTGTCGATCCAAGCGTTTTATCTGCGATGTTGCCTTACTTTACCGAGCAGTTTGGTAACCCGGCAAGTGTGGGTCATGCGTATGGATGGGAAGCCGAAGAAAGTGTGAAACGATCGCGCATTCAGATAGCCAATTCGATCCATGCAACACCCGAAGAAATCATTTTTACCAGTGGCGCAACCGAGGCGAATAATTTAGCCATCAAAGGTATTGCAGAAGCCTATTTTGGTCAGGGGCGACACATTATCACAGCGGAAACTGAACATCGTGCAGTGCTTGATCCCTGTCACTATCTACGATCTTTAGGCTTTGAAGTCACAGTTTTACCCGTCCAATCAGATGGACTATTAGATTTAGATCGGTTAGAAAAGTCGCTGCGATCAGACACCATTCTCGTCTCGATCATGGCTGCTAATAATGAAATTGGGGTACTACAACCTTTAGAAAAAATTGGCGCGATTTGTCATCAACATCAGGTTCTATTCCACACAGACGCAGCGCAAGCGATCGGCAAAATTCCCCTCAATGTCGAGACGATGAAGATTGATCTGATGTCGCTAACGGGGCACAAAGTTTATGCGCCCAAAGGTATCGGTGCGCTCTATGTGCGACGACGAAATCCACGAGTCCAGCTTGCGGCTCAAATGCACGGCGGCGGACAAGAAAGAGGTCTGCGATCGGGCACCCTGTATCCCCCTCAAATCGTCGGATTTGCCAAAGCAGTCGAGTTAGCCATTGCAACGATGCCAGCCGAGTCAGAACGCATTTTAGGACTGCGCGATCGCCTCTGGCAAACCCTCAGTCAGCTAGACGGCATTCATCTCAACGGACACCCCACCCAACGCCTCGCCGGAAACCTCAACCTCAGTGTCGAAGGCGTAGACGGGCAAGCATTGTTATTAGGATTGCAGCCAGTCGTCGCGGTGTCTTCGGGGTCAGCCTGCACCTCGGCAAAAATCGAACCCTCTCACGTTCTGACGGCGCTGGGATTGTCGAATCAGTTAGCCTATGCGTCGATTCGGTTTGGGATCGGTCGATTTAATACCCTTGAGGAAATCGATCGCGTGGCTCAAGTCGTGATGGATACGATTCGATCGCTCCGCTAATTCAACACGAACTCAATGAATCTCCTCGCTCCACTCACAAATCCAGGCAGCCCCCCAAATCCCCCACGAGTGAGGGACTTTGAACCCAAAATCTTGTCTGAAAGTCCCCCAAAATTGGGGGGTTGGGGGGCAGAAGCCGTCAACAACGCAGCGAAAAAACTTCATCAAATTCACGTTAATTCAACACGAACTCAATGAATCTCCTCGCTCCACTCACAAATTCAGGCAGCCCCCTAAATCCCCCACGAGTGAGGGACTTTGAACCCAAAATCTTGTTTGAAAGTCTCCCAAAATTGGGGGGTTGGGGGGCAGAAGCCGTCAACAACGCAGCGAAAAAACTTCATCAAATTCACCTCCTTACTTCAGCGCTTCTTCGAGTTTGTTTTGGTTCCAGAGCGATCGATACAGTCCGTCTATTTCAATCAGGGCAGCGTGGGTTCCAGATTGCACAATTCGCCCCTGATCCATGACAAAAATGCGATCAGTCATTGCCGCCGCAGACAGTTGGTGAGAAATAAATACGACGGTTTTGCGGGCCGTTCCTTCTGAAAGATTTCTAAGAATTTTAGTCGCCGTTTGGTTGTCTACACTCGACAGCGCATCATCCAAAATCAAAATCGGGCTATCGACGAGTAGGGCCCGCGCCAGAGCCGTTCGTTGCCGCTGTCCACCCGATAGAGTAATGCCTCGCTCCCCCACGATCGTTTCATACTGCTGCGGAAAGTTGAGAATCTCATCGTGCATCTGAGCCTGAATCGCTGCCAACTCCACGGCTGACTGTTCGGCAAACGGACTGCCATATCGAATATTGTTTTTGATCGACGTGCTAAACAAAAAGCTCTCTTGAGGCACATAGGCGATCGCGCTTCGCAAATCCTCAATTCTCAACGTCGTAATATCATAGCCATCGACCAAAAGCTGACCAGGCGCAATTTCCAACAGACGCGGCAACGCATTCGCCAACGTCGATTTACCAGATCCGATCGCACCCACGATCGCGACCGTTTCACCCGGCGGAATCTCAAAGTTAACGCGATCGAGCGCAGGAACGGCCTTCTCAGGAGAAGTTGTGGAATAGGTAAATGTCAGATCGTGAGCCGTCAATCTGCCTTTGACTTGAGACAACGGTAATGAAATCGCATCCGGTTTATCTTGAATTTTGGATTGCACCGTGAGAATAGATTCAATACGATCGATACTCACTTCTCCGCGTTGATAAGCCGTAATGGTGAATCCTAATAACGCGGTCGGAAACGCTAATCGCTCCACATACAACAACAGGGCAATAAAGTCTCCAACTGAGATTACGCCCTGCTCGATCGCGCCCCCCCCAAACCACAAAAGAATTAGTCCACTCCCGCCCGCCAACACCTGCAAAATCGGAAACAGAATATTTCTCGTCAACGCCAGTTGCAGATTGGCATCCAACAATTGTCGATTGAGTTGTCGAAAGGCACCCCGCTCGTTTTCTTCTTGAGCGTAAATCTTGATCAACGCCATGCCGCTCATATCTTCTTGAATCATCTCGCTCATGGTCGAGAGTTCTTCTTGCACCGCCAACTGTTGATTTCTCAGCTTATTGCTAAACAGATTCACCAAAATCAACATAAACGGATACACCGAAATCGCCAGCAAACTCAGTCGGGGATTGATCCGCATCATCGCAGGCAGCGTCAAACTATACGCAAAAAATGTATTCGCCAAACTCAAGACCGCAAATCCCAGCAGCCGCCGAATGTTATCCACATCGCTGGTCGCTCGATTGATCAGATCCCCGATCGTATTCACCCCAAAATAGGCAGGTTCTAAATGCAGTAAGTGATTAAAAATCCTTTGTTTGAGGTCAAATTCAACCTGTCGCCCCACCCCAAATAGCAGCACCCGCGAAGTCATCCGCACGACCCACATCACCGAGGCCAGCCCCAACACCAGCGCCCCATACAGGAGAACTTGGTCGAAGCTAAAGGTCACCCCTAACTCATCGATCCCATCTCGAATCAGCAAAGGAATGTACACCCCAATCCCATTCACCACCAGCAGTGCCACAATGCCCAGCGTCGTATCTCGCCAATGAGGACGCAAATAGACCCCTAGTTTCTTAAGCTGCGACTTTGCCATGATGATTTAATGAGCGATCGACTTCTCATCGTAGCGCTATCCGGCAGAGGAGGGATGAGGAAGAGGGAAGAGGGAGGAGGGAGGAAAGAATTGTTCCTGCTCACTCCGGAGCATTCACCTTCCTGATTTCTTGTTTGACTGCTATTGAGGAACAAGAAGCGATCGGAAAATCGCAGAAGGATTCGCAGACTGACCCATTTCATCCCTCACGAAGCAGAATAAAGTTCTCCCTCTTCCCTCTTCCCTCTTCCCTTCTAAAGCGTTCTCACAGGTCTAATCCAGCCGCGCAAGAAGTAATAAATTGAGTTGACGTACTCGCCAACGACTCTAGAACTGAGGGCAAAAGCGTCGGTGCTGGGTAACAGATCGCTGAGACGGAACCCTCGCTCAATCAGATCTCGACCTCGAAGACGCTGGCGAAGAGCATCTCGCGGCGGGAGCGTATAAAAATCAGTCGGACGAGGAATGATCGTGACATCTGCACCATTTGTCCCAGCGTTGGCAAACTCTCTAGAAAACGTCAGCGCAGAGCGGGTCATCTCGATCGCCGAAGTTACCACGATCAGTTGATTGCCAAAACTAATGTTTCGCGATCGCAGCAACTCTCGAACATTCTCAGCGCTGTCATGTACCGTCGGACTCTGGCTCTCCTCAATGATGTCGCCTTCAGGAATGCCAAATCGATTTTGCAGATAGGTGCTGGCTGCCCTCGCTTCAGACGTGTTTTCTCGCGTGTCACCCTCTTTGCGTTCGCGGGCCGTTTCTCCAGCCGTGACCACGATTAGAGGAGCCGTGCCGCGGGCCCGTTCTTCGGCGTAAAGCTGACCTGCATAAGTCAGACGGTTTCCTCGCTCGGTCAACTGAATCGGCTGACTCGCCAAAATTCCAAACGTGCTTTCATTGAGTGGCTCAGGCGGTGGAATCAAAGGGGCCTGGGTGGTTCGAGGAAGGGCTTGATCGGGAATCGGCTGGGTACGCGGACGAAGCTGAAGGCGAGTTGTATCTTGAGCCAAGACCACAATTACCCGTCTGCCGCCACCCAGAGCCTCCGTCGGAGCGGGACGAGTGATCTCAAGGGCCTCCGATTCGGCTCGCTGGGCCAAAAAGTAAGACACCGCTGGAATGCTCAAAATCAGCAGCAGCGGAACGGCAATTCGTACCAGGTTGATCCCCGTTTTGGTCAACCCCTTGCCGCGAAAGACCTGCGAAAAAGCAATCAGTAGAAGAATTAGAATGAGTCCGATCGGGCTAAAGGGGACGGCAATAATTCGCCAAATGTCTCCCAATAGTCCCTGTTCGGGCGATCCTCGATAAAAGGTGAGTGCCGCGACACCCAGCAGCAGCAAAAGAACTAACCCACCTAAAAACACCCTGGGTAGTGCCCTCAGCAAAACGTACCAGGCAAACAGCCCGACGACGACCCAGAGCAGAACCTGGGTTAAGAGGACAAATACATCTGTTACCAATAAAACCATGCTGTAATTCCTTAGTGTCCTGGGGTGATGACCGTCACCTGGCTTTTGGACTCACTCATTAAACCATTACAAAAGCGAATTGAACGGGAGACTTTAGATAAACCTTTGAGCCTGGATTCGGACGTTCGATTTGGGAAAATCTATGTGACGGCTAATCTTTTAGAAAAGGATCAAAAATTCGCGGGAAAATCGCTGGAAATCTAACCCCATCAAGACTAGGATTGTACAGAAGTTTTTCAGTTTGTCACTCAATTTTTGTGCGATCGCGCCTGAATTTCTTCAAAGTCAATTCAAAAAGTAAAGTTCCTTGCAAAATCAGCGAGTCACACGATCGTCGTCGGCGAAAATGCAAGATGATTTAACTCGATCGCCGAGCCGATCAACAGTCTCAAGGGATGGTGTTTAGGAGGTAAAACCAATGGAACTAATTTTGGCAGGGGTTGTATTTGTCGTAATTTTCTTTCTGCTCTCCAAAGAACTGTTTGGCAAGTAAAGCGATGGGATAACTAGAATAAAAGTCAGGACGATCGCCCGCCTCGCAGACATTTCCCCGCTCTGGATGCTGGCTGTCGAAGGGAAATTTAATCACTCTTTTGTCCTGAGTGTTGCGACGATCATCTGAATCGATCGTTAGTTGCCCAATAGTCCAAGTTGAGAGGAATGAGTGTGCCGTCAGAAAAGCCAACCATCTTAGTCACCGGGGGAGCCGGGTACATTGGGTCTCATGCCGTGTTAGCGCTCCAGCAGGCAGGCTATCCCGTTGTTGTGTTAGACAACCTGGTGTATGGTCATCGCGATATTGTCGAAAAGGTTCTCCAGACCGAGCTAGTGGTTGGGGATACGAACGATCGGGCCCTGCTGGATCAGGTCTTTGTAGATCATGCGATCGGGGCTGTGATGCACTTTGCGGCCTACGCCTATGTGGGTGAGTCTGTTACGACTCCCGGCAAGTATTACCGCAACAACGTCACTGGGACGCTGACCCTCTTAGAAGCGATGGTCGCCGCCTCCATTAAGCAGTTTGTCTTTTCTTCGACCTGTGCGACCTATGGGGTGCCGACGATCGTCCCGATTCCAGAAGACCACCCTCAAGATCCGATCAATCCCTACGGCGCAACCAAGTTGATGGTAGAGCGCATCCTCAAAGATTTTGATCAAGCCTACGATTTCAAATCCGTTAGCTTTCGCTACTTTAATGCGGCGGGGGCTGATCCTCAAGGACGATTGGGAGAAGACCACCAGCCTGAAACTCACTTGATCCCGCTGGTGCTGATGGCTGCTCTGGGTAAGCTGGAGTCGATCGCGATCTTTGGCACTGACTACCCCACGCCCGATGGAACTTGCATTCGCGACTATATTCACGTCAATGATCTCGCCCAGGCCCACGTTTTGGGGTTGGAATATCTGCTCAAAGGTGGTCAGAGCGATGTGTTTAATTTGGGCAATGGCAGCGGTTTTTCGGTCAAAGAAGTGATCGAAACGGCGCGTCAGGTCACGGGTAAAGACATTGTGGCTGTGGAACACGATCGTCGCCCTGGTGATCCGCCCGCTCTGGTTGGCAGTGGTGAAAAAGCCCGCACCGTGTTGGGATGGTCGCCTGAATATGCTGACTTACACAAAATTCTCACCCACGCCTGGCAATGGCACCAAAAGCGGCACGCCTAGAGAATCATCAATTGGGAGGGAGAACGGCTGGTGTTGCAATTCTCCTTCTCGATCGCATTAAGGAGATTTCTGCCAAACAAGTTACCCATCTTGCAAAGCCCCCTCAATTCCCCCAATTCTAGGGAGCATAAATTCGATAAAGTTCGTTGCTTTGACCATCAATCTGGGAAGAATCTCTAACCCACCTGTGAGAGACTTTGCACCAAAAATCTTGTCTGGAAGTCGCTAGAATTGGCAGATTGGGGGGTAGAAGCCGTGAATACTGAAGTAAAAAACTTCATCGAACTCACGCAATTTAGAAGGCTCCCACTCTGGCAAAGATCACATAGATGGTTTTGAAGATGAGAACGAGGTCGTACATCGGTGTCCAAAGTGCCTGATAACGCAGATCAAGGGCAACGATTTGCTCAAAGTCTTTGACGGTCGATCGACCATTTACCTGCCACTCGCCTGTCAGTCCGGGCTTGACGTTGAGCCGTTGCCAATGATGGTCGCTGTAGCGAGACACTTCGTCTGAGGTGGGTGGACGAGTCCCGACTAAGCTCATTTCGCCGAGCAGGACGTTCCAAAATTGAGGAATTTCATCGAGGCTGGTGCGTCGCAAAAAGCGCCCAACTCTGGTCACCCGTGGATCAGACTGGTTTTTGAAGATTAGCCCATCTGCCTCATTCTCGACTTGAGACTTGAGTGACTCAGCATCGTCTACCATCGATCGAAACTTGTAGATCTGAAAAGGCTTGCCCATCAGCCCGTGGCGTTCTTGACTATAGAAGATTGGCCCGGAGCTATCAAAGCGAATTGCCAGCCCGATCGGGACAAACACAACTGCCAAAATCGTCAACCCAACAAGACTGCCCACCAGGTCGATCGCCCGCTTGACCAGTGAGTAGCTCGATTGATGAGGAATCTGAAACGTGTCCCCTGACCGAATGGAATTAGCGTCCGTTGAGTAGAATGCAGTTTGTGTCATGATTCCGAACCGATTACTGGAACCGCGAAAACACTGAGAATAGTTCCGTAGATATACGTACGACTATACGCTGAAACCCCTATCTGCCAACAGTCTTACTCGACACACTTGCTCAAATCTTGTTGCGGGCTTCACGATTCCTTGTTTTTGTAAAGATTTGATGAAGAGTAGCGGTATTTCCGTGAATATGCTGAAAGATCACTCATTTTCTGCGGAGGACTTTTCCGAATCGAAGAAAACAGAATTTAGCCTCTCTCGTGGCAAAAAGAAAGCGATCGGGTTTAGGTTCCCGGTGTCAAGCGTCAAAAGGATGAAAGTAACTCCACCATTTGGAGAATTCATTCCGAATAGACTACTCTTCCAATGGCATGTGCATATTTCAGGGAAGATCGCCCGAATAATTTTTGTAGGCTCCAGTTTGCCTTAGACTATGAACCGTGTTGAACACAGAAAAGGGGTCAAGGTGTGGAGAGTCAGCCCAATCGCATGGAATTTATCGTGCAGCAGCTAGGAGAAACCGTGTTAATGACCACTGAAACGATCGAAAGCCTGGCCGAGCGGGTAGATGATCTGTCTAATCAAGTTGAGCAGCAGGGCTATCAGCTTTTTGCTTTGAGCGATGCCGTGCAAACTTTGTCGGTTAATCAGGATGACACGCTCGATCGTCTCAATCGCCTCACAGAAACCTTACAGCGCATCGCAGCGTCTTTATCTGCATCCCTTGAAGGCAGTCACGAGCAGTCTTGAATGTTCTGGATTGTGGCGCGGGCAAAAGTCAGCGTTTTATCAATTTTATTAAGTTGAGAACAAACTCTGAAGAACGTTTTATACTTTGAGTTTCAATGCTTAAAGCTTTGGTAATCAGACTTTAACGTTAGGTGCTTTTAAGAAACTTGGCAGTCAGCGATCGAATCCATCTCCCCAGTGTTACCCGAATGGGTAAGTGATTTCGACCTGGCACATAAGGCAAACTCTCTATAACAGGGCATTGAGGACGGCAGTCTCATGGTAATTGCAGAAGAACTGGCTGACAGATGGCGACTCCACTTGCAAAGTGACCTTTCTAAGCACGGTCGCCCTACTCACGAAGCGATCATTCAGTGGCTTTTGGGTGAAGATCAGGCTCGATTTGAGAATCTGCTTCCTACGCAGCTTGAGGTTGCCAAACAAGCAATGGATTACCGCTATCGAATTTTGCAGCAGCGATATCTCGAAGCTGGGCCCGAACGCGCTTATAAGGGGCTGATTCAACGGTTGAGCAGTCTATTTTTGATTCGCAACAAGATTCGGACGTGGATTGCGCTGTCTCGCGATCGTCAGCGTAGCGTGGTGGATGTGCTGCAAGAGGTGATTCAAGAATTGCTGCAAAACGACAAATATATGCAGCAGCAGATTAACTGGATCGCAAAATGCACGAGTGATCCCCGCTTGCGGAATGCGCTGGTTTTGGCGACGACTGAGGAGTATTGTCTGCGTCCGATTCGCAATCAGCCACTTTTGGTTTACCGATTTGTGAATTATCTGCGGCGATCGCAGCGAGGCGGGATGACTCAGGTTCCGGCGGCGGACTTTATTCGTCTGGTGTCTGAAGAGATTGCGCCCGATGAGTCTGAAGGGTCGGTGAGTTTGCTGGATGGGCAGGCGGTTTCTGAGTATCAAGACGCGCAAGCGCAAGCCGAACAGCAAGAACTTAGACAGTCGGTGACTCAGAAGTTTGAAACTTATCTCTCGGAGCGGGTCGATCCTCTGGCGGCGGAGTGGCTAAAACTCTATTTGCAGGGCAAGACTCAGGAGGCGATCGCGCAGGATTTGAATATCCCAATTAAGCAGGTCTATCGTCTGCGAGAGAAGGTTAACTATCATGCTGTTCGGGTCTTTGCGCCCAAAAATCAGCCGGAGTTGGTCACTGAATGGTTGGGGCGTTGATGACTTGGTTAACGTGAATTCGACGATAATCCTTCGCTACGGTTACCAATCCGGGCAGCCCCCTAAATCCCCCACGAGTGAGGGACTTTGAACGAGAAATATTGTCTCAAAGTTCCCCAAAATTGGCAGCTTGGGGGGCAGAAGCGCTGAAGACCGAAGCGAAAAAACTCCATCGAATTCACGTTAGTTTAATGTGATCTAACGGTGACTTTATAGCCCGTGATCTGAGGAATCGGGATCGCTGTCGAAGACGATGATGAAGCGTTCTTTGGGTAAGAGTCGTCGCAAAACTTTTAGGTAGCCTTCTGCGTCAGATGAGTTTCGGCAACAGGCGACGACGATGTGGCGCATGTCGGGCAATAAGCGCACGACTAACCATCGATTCAAGAAGTCTCGATAGGGCATAATGATATTGTCTCCATTGAGTTTGGAGCTATAGCCAGTGCTGAACTTTCCACGGGACGCGCTGGCTTTTCGCTTGTTTGAATATTACCGCAGTGTGCAGATCTGTGTCAATCGAAATCACAAACACACAGATAAGCGCACATTCAGTCATCAGTCAGGAGCCGTGTAGTCAAATATGACGAAGAGAATTACATTGCCGCCATTGGGTGAACATGATGATGACTGGCTGACCATTTTGGCATGGCTATATAGTCGCAGTAGGGCGAGTCAGGCAGCGGCTCTCATTAGCGTCGGTGTTGCAGAACAGAAAGCCGAGGTTGAGAGCATGTTGGAATACATTGCCCGAAAGCGCGGTATCACGGTTGATGAGTTAGTCAAAAGTATTTTGGGTGGGACGATCGATGGCGATCGGGATGATGCGATCGATGAAGAATAGGGCGCTACTCAACGATCGCTGTAGTGATATCGAGCTTGAAGGAAATCGATGCGGTTGCCGTTTACCAGGTAGACAATACGATCTGCGTCAGTGAGGCGACGTGACCAGATATTTGCACCCTGATACTTCAAAGGTTCGGGCTTTCCCGTTCCCATAAATGGATTGCGCTTGATCTCTTCAACCAGAGACAATAGGCGAAGTGCGGTCTTGCAGTTGGTTTCAACCCAATAGGTCAGATCGTCTAAAAATTGAGCATCAAAAACCAGGATGCGTTCTGAAGTTGAAGGCTGCTCTGACTCTGTATTCTCAGAGTTTGATTCTTTACGCTTCTTCGTCAAGCCCAAACTCCTGGCGCAAATCAGCAACGGTTCGAGGTTCAAAGGTTCGGGCTTTGGCGCGTTCGATCGCTGCGAGTAGGCGTGCAGCGTTTTCGGGAGACTGGAATAAGTAAGCGGTTTCTTTGATGCTTTCTAGTTCGGCAGTGGGGATGACCGAAACGCTCTCGGAGCCTTCGCGGGTAATCTCGATCGCTTCACGGTGAGCGATCGCTTGTTCGTAGACGCTGCCGAAGTCGTTGGTGGCATCTGTATAAGTCGTTTGAATCGTCATTGTCTGCTGATCAATCTGTTTGTCTAACAGTATAGAGGGGTCAGCTACTCTCTCACTGTCACCATGCGGTCTTCAATGCCTGCCCAGGTTGTGGGCGACACTCGCACGGCGGTTTGTCTGCACTGCACCATCAGCAAGGTTGCATAGAGATAGTTCTCTAAAGCTTTAGCTTCTGCTTCGGATAAATTGACTAGTTCTGGATTTAGATTGAGGGCGTTGTACCAGGTTTGCAGAACTTTGTTGCAAAAGGCTCGGTATACTTCGATAGGTTGATTGTCGTTGGGGATCTTAGTCTTCAGAGCTTCTAGTCGAGCAACCAACACAACAAAGTTTACAGAGTTAAAGATTTTTGTGTCTTCAAAAGCGAGGGCGCGGTCGCGGAAGATGTTGATGTCGCGAGCGAGGAAGAGGACGATGTCTATGTCTATGTTGAAGTCGATGGTGCGGGCAGGGTCGCGGGCGATGTCGAAGGCGAGGGCACGGGCGATATCGAGGGCAAGAGCAAGAGCGATGTCTAGGGCGGTGTCGAAGGCGAGGGCACGGGCGATATCGAGGGCAAGAGCAAGGGCGAGAAAGATTGCTGCTGTCCGTTTAGCCGCAGGCTTAGAGTTTCCCTCTGATCCTGCCGTTGATTGGTCTGCCCACCTGATCAAAGCTTTTAATTTGGGTGTGTTGAGGTAGGTTTGAGCTTCTCTCTCCATTAGCAACAGCAGTTCATCAGCTCCACCGCGCATCAGTCCCGCAACCAGAATGAAGACTTCTTTCCATCGGTTCTCAGTCAGGTGTTCTGTCACCAATTTCTCAATCTGTCGCTGGTCGTCGATGTGCTGCGCGGTCAAAAATTCTTGCAGGGTCAAATGCGAAAATGAATAAATTCCGTCTGCCCGTTCTACCAATACGCCCTGCTGCACTTCAATACTTCGCAACACCTTCGATCCATCTACGCCTTTCTCATCTGGCAAAATTTCTTTCAACAGTTGCTCAATTTGGTCAGCAATTTCGCGACGAGTCGAGAACAATCGATTTTGTTGAAAGCTATCATGGGCAATTTCTGCCAGCATCATCTCTTTGCGCTTGGTGTCTAGCCCTTTGTAGAGGTCGTCTTGCGGAATGCCCTTCTCAGCAGCCCATTCTTCGAGCAACACTCGCAGCGCCCGTTCATAAAGCGTCGATCGATTGGTGGGAAACTTGCGCGATCGTTCATACAACAAACAAACCAACGTCAGCAGCAACGGCGTTTGAGTCAGTTCTTTCGCGGCTGTATGCTCATCACTATTTAATTTCTTCCAGCACTCTTGGGCGAGGTCGGGTTCTGAACGAAACCAGTTGTCGATAAACTGTTTGATCTGCCCGTCGTCAAAATCCGCCATCGCCACATCGGTAAATAGCCGAAAGTTATGCCGATAAGCTGCCACTCGACACGACGCAATATAGCGGTTTTGTTTATGAGCATCGACAAAGTTTTGAATCTGGCTGATTGCCTCATTCATTCGCCCCGTCGCCACTTCATCTAAGCCATCCAGCAAGACCAAAAGCTTGCCCTGCTGCAAAAGTTTCTGCGTTGATTCTTCTGGCGATGGAAATCCACAAATGCGAAACTCTTTGGCGATCGTTTTTTCGATGTCGATTTCGCCCGTATTGAACTCCTTTAGATCAATAAACACGGGAATGCAATCATGTTTGTAAGTGCCTATCCGAAAACTTGAATTGCCCTGACGACAATACAAGCACAGGATA
>NZ_JBJPHU010000062.1:0-39484 GCF_052939515.1 Phormidesmis sp. 146-33 | reverse complement strand
TGCAATGCTCGTTAGTGAGACGATACCAAGTCACCGTTACCTTGGATTTGCAAGAACGATTAATCTTCATGCCCTCTGGCATTCTCTCAGACGTGAGAGATTGTATTGAAAAGTTTGTTGAACAATTGAGTGAAGTTGCCTCAAATCAATTAGCCTATCTCAAATGGGATGGCACAAGCGATTTGACCACTGAATATCAAGTGATTCGCGTGTTAGCGGGCTATCAAGTGCAACGGTCTTTAATGAAGTTCGATATTGTCCTGGGGGCTGGTTCACTCATACACCTGGAGGAATTGCACAACAAAAAGACCATTCAACTGTAGAAGATTCAGTCGATCGCAAATGAATATTTCTAGTTGGCTCCAAGCTGTTGGGTTTACTTTAGGGGGATCGAAATCCGACAATCAACGAAACAATATCAATTTGTGATCGACTGGATCTCTCACTTGTAGAAAATCTAGGGGGCTTTGCGAATTTATCATCTGAGCGAGAACCCCTCACGACGACTGTAATAAATTTTTTAATTCTTGTTCTCGATGTTCTAGACGCTCGGCTAGTAGGTTGACGACAAATCGATGAATGTTTGACGCAAGTATAGGATCAGAGGCTTCGATCGTATGGAATGCTTCGGTCGATAAAAAGTAAACAGTGCTGGGTTTGTCTGCGATCACAGAAGCCATGCGATCGGCTTGACGATATAGACCCATTTCACCGATCGTATTGCCGATCGTATAAGTGCGAATGCGTTTTGTTTGTTCACTTTCTAGTTCCAGAACAACGCTCACCTGACCCGATCCGACAAAGTACAGCCCATCAAAGGGATCACCTTGATGAAACAAATATTCGCCTTCTGCAAACTCACAGACCTTGAGGTACGACATTAAGCGATCGACCTGAGTAGGGTCAACAAACGTCGTTTTGAGGTATTGATGTAGGGTTGTTTCTGGCGAATCTGATCCAAGTTGTTTGAGCCGATGGGTTTTGAGGACTTGTTCTTCGCACCATTCCAACGCGCGATCGACATCGGCAAACACATGACACAATGGGTCGGCTTCATCTAGACAATCGCCCTGCTTTAATCGCTGAGTCGCATCCTTAGATAGGTGTGTAAACAGTAAATGAACTTGCTGCTGCATTGCAAGCTGCTTAAGTTTGGCAAAACTCAGAACGGCTGACGCATCTAGACCACTCACCAGACGAAAATCTAGAATCACATAGCGGATGGGGTCGATCGTGACATCAGTCGTCCGCTGATCCTCAGTGCAATAGAGTTGACTGCGAATCTGGTTGAGTAGCTTAGTAGCAGTGCCAAAAAAGATCACGCCTTGTAGTTCTAAGACATAAATCTGTTCACCTTCTGCGGCGAGAATGTCGAGTTCTTGGGGTGTTCTCAGGACATTGCTGTGATAGTAGGCTCCAGAGCTAATGCGCTTTGTGACCGCAAGCTGACTATAGTTGATCACAAATAGCACGATCGCCGCAATCAGTCCCACACTAATTCCTTGCAGATAGCCAACTGTCGCCGTTACCAACACGATGAGCAAAATAATGCAGTAGTCCGATCGAGAAAATTTGAACCAAGCGCGATAGATCCAATCGTAAAAAAATTCAACCCCCAACAACAATGGAATGCCCACCAGGATGAACTTTGGGAAGTATGATAAAACCGCAGCGTTTCCAAAACACATGGTCATACAAATGCCTGCAATCAGCCAGCCCACAAGCCGCCCTGTGCCACCTAGATTTTGCGCCAGCGTTGTTTCTCCAACACTCGAAAATCCGCTCACACCGCCCCCTGCTCCAGAGACGATCGCGGCGGCTCCTGCGATTTTTAGTTCACGGTTGAGGTCAAAGTCTCGTCCTGCCAGCAGTTCAATCCCGTTTGCATTTAGCAGGAGAGAGAGCGACTCAATCAGCCACAGCGCCGCCAGACTGGGAATCTGCTGAAAGACAACGCCCCAGTTTGCCGATTGAATCGTCGAAATTGTGTTGAAGCGAAACAGTTGACCAGAGGGAATTGTACCTAGTAACCATTGTTGAGCATTTGCCTGTTCGATCGTGGTTCCCGTGAGAGCCAGTCCGAAGTAGAAGAGCGCGATCGCAACTGCAATAATTCCAGGAAGTAGTAGAAAATGCTCAATAAATCTGGGCAATAGAAACATCGCCGTCGCAAATAAAATCGCTGGCAACCACTGAAACAACACAGTGGGCTGCAAAAACATAGAAAACGTCAGATGGTCATAATCTACGCCATTGAGCGAATTAAAAGCACCCTGTATCAGTAAAACGCCTGTCCCCGCCAGAAAGCCACCTACAACTGGGTAAGGAATAAAGCGAATCAAGCCCCCCAATTTGAACTGACCCAGCGCCATCAACACCGCGCCACCCACGACCGAATTCAACACAATCGCCGCCCCCACCGTCAGCAACTTGGCTTCGATCGCCGCACCCGGCATCAAATCTACAATCTGACGAGCGACCAGACCCAACACAGGAATCGAGGTATCTGAAACGGTGGCAACGACGCTGGGATAAGAACTTAACGAAGCAACGATCGCGCTAATAATCATTGAGCTAAACAGCAACAATCCCAGACCAAACGGGAGTGCATTCGCCAGATCGCCCGAAAAAATTACCGTCCCAAACGAGGCGCTCGCGACTACGGTCAGGAGTCCCATTGTCCCACCCGCAACCATGTTCAAAAACAATCGATTTTCGCTGTGTTTAGAACGTCCGGTAGTAGTCACGATTAGAGTGGTTGGCTGACTGTAACTTGCTGAAAACGCTGCTAGTAGTAGCGAGTACATCCATACCGTACCGCAAAATCTACTTCTGAATCATGCTGATGACAACAAAATCCTTCTTTAGATATAAACATTGGTAACGGTGAACCAAATTGTTTGCAAAACAGCGAGTAGAATTCTGGACTTGATTTTTGAAGCTCACTCCAGCTTTTTGTGAAGTGCATGGATCTTAAGGGAGGTTAGAGGGCATCAAAAGAGTGCAGCTTCGAGAAGGGTTAGCATTAGCAAGTAGAATTGGATTCAGTGATAGAAGTTTATGGAAGTAATTTCTCTAAATTTCAGTCCTGAGATAGGTTTCAAATCAGTTCAAAACCGCCTAGGTTCAGAACGATTCTAAAGGCGGTAAAAACAATGCTCATGCTGCTGTTTCAAGCTGGGGAAAACCTGTACGCGATCGACAGTGCTCAAGTGATCGAGGTGATTGCGATCGTCACTTTGAGAAAGCTGGATCGGGTGCCTTCCCATGTGGCAGGTGTGTTTAATTATCGCGGCTCGATCGTGCCTGTGATCGATCTAAGCAGCTTGATAGTCGATACGCCCTGTCGATCGCGTTACAGTACCCGAATCATGATGGTCAAAGATCAGCGCGATCGTCTGCTGGGATTGTTAGCCGAACGAGTCACAGAAACGTTGTCTCAGGCGGATACGGAACTTAGCCCGATCGAGCCGCTTCATCATGCGCCCTATTTGGGTGAAATTTTGATCAATGGAAATAGAATGATTCAACGATTTTATTGGGAAACACTTATTTCTGAAGTTCAACACACTTTTTTGATTGCTGGAGAGAACGTACAAGCTAATGTCACAAACCAGCATTGAAACTAAAATTGAAACGATGCTGAGGCAAAAGATTGGATTAGATGCCGCAAGTATCGGGTCAAACACGATCGCTCGATCAATCAACCAGCGCCGAACCCTGTGTGGATTGTCCGATCTAACAGCTTATTGGTATCGTTTACAGACCTCGCCCCAGGAAGTTGAAGCCTTGATCGAAGCAGTAGTAGTGCCAGAGACGTGGTTTTTTCGCGACCAAGCGCCTTTTGTTTGTCTCAGTCAGTTTGTTAAAACTCAACTTGTTCAAACTTCAGGGAAGCGGCCCTTATTACGAGTTTTATCAGTGCCCTGCTCGACTGGAGAAGAACCTTACTCGATCGCGATCACCCTGTTTGAATCAGGACTCACAGCCGCTCAGTTTCAGATTGATGCGATCGACATTAGCCAACAAGCCTTACAAAAAGCAAACCGCGCGACTTATTCTAAAAAATCTTTTCGAGGCGAGTATTCTATCAATCAGCGCTATTTTCAAGCAGTTAAAGACGGAGTTGACGTGCGATCGTGGGTGCGAGAGACCGTTCATTTTAGACAAGGAAATCTTTTAGATTCTGCCTTATTGCTACATCAGTATCACATTGTCTTTTGTCGAAATTTGCTAATTTATCTCGATCAAACTGCCCGAAATCAAGTTCTTGAACGCTTAGACCGAGCTTTGATGCAGTCAGGGTTGTTGTTTGTGGGTGCTGCCGAGACTTCTCAAATTACTGCAAAATCCTATGTGTCGATGCGTTATCCGTCTGCCTTTGCCTATCAAAAACAAAATCTAGCCACGTTTCAACCTGCCCAAATTAGTGAAAAGCCGACCCCAAACATTGCCCCGCAACCCGCTGCAAAACTGCCAGTCCCGCCGCCTATTTCAGCGCTTGATCAAGCAAAAAGACTCGCCGATCGCGGACAACTGATTGAGGCTGCTAATCTTGCCGAAGCTTGTTTAAGCCACGATCGCAGCAATGCTCACGCCCACCTTTTGTTAGGTGAGATCTATCAAGAACTCAATGACCTGGAACGAGCAGAGCGATCGTTTCAAAGAGCGTTGTATCTAAATTCAAGTTTCTATGAAGCACTCATTCATTTAGCCTTGTTAAAAGAACAACAGGGAGATACGTCAACGGCAATACTTTTGAGGGCAAGAATCCAACGAATTCTTAATCCATAATCTTGTAGTATTTATTTTAATTGAGAGACAAGAGTTTATTTGGTTAAAGCGGGGTCTGAAATGAGAATTTAGCGTGATTTGCTGCCTTACGATGGATTTATTTTTTGAAAAAGAACGATATCCTAAAATTCAATCTTGGTGAGCAGGTTGGTGAATGTTAAATCGCTGGAATATTGGAACTAAAATTGGAGTCGGATTTGCATTGGGCTTGACCGTTTTTGCAACGATCGGGCTAGTTGCCTTTCGCGGAACTCAGGAGCTTATATCAGCCGCTCGTCAAGAAGAACATACTTATCAGGTGTTGAGTGAGCTAGAAGCAATTTTGTCGATGGTCAGAGATGCCGAAACCGGACAGCGGGGCTATTTGTTGACCAATGAAACTCGCTATTTGGCTCCCTACAATCAGGCCCGATCGAACATTCAAAATCGGCTCCAAAGCATTCGAGCATTGATTAAAGACAACCCTAATCAACAGGCCTATCTTCAAACACTGGAGCCTGTGGTTACCCAAAAACTATCCGAACTAGAGACGACTATTCAACTGCGACAAACGAGAGGTAGCAATGCTGCTTTGCAAGTCGTGCGATCGGGCCAGGGCAAGCAATTAATGGATCAAATTC
Organism: Phormidesmis sp. 146-33; assembly: GCF_052939515.1. Lineage (NCBI taxonomy): Bacteria > Bacillati > Cyanobacteriota > Cyanophyceae > Leptolyngbyales > Leptolyngbyaceae > Phormidesmis > Phormidesmis sp. 146-33. The sequence continues at coordinate 34,070 of NZ_JBJPHU010000062.1, read as the reverse complement.
GCGATCTGACCGGCCGGATGAAAGCAGAAGAACAAGGGTTATTACGAACGCGATCCCAGTCCGCAGACAATTCGGCTCGTCGAACTTTGAATAGCTTGCTTTACGGCATTCCTGTAGGAATTATGCTGCTGACGTTAATTGGCGTGATTTTGAACCGTCAGATTACTCGACCAATTGATCGGGTTTCTAAAGTGGCGCAACAGGTCGCAGATGGAGATTTGACACAATCAATTGCCGCGCATCAAGATGACACTGAAATCGGACAACTGCTCACCGCGTTTCAAAACATGACAAATAGCCTGAATGCTTTAATTGCTCAAGCACAGCGATCGGGCATCCAAATTAGTACCTCTACAACACAAATCGCTGCCGCCGGGCGACAACTAGAAGCGACGGTTAACGAACAGTTTGCCTCTATGAATGAAGTGAATGCAACCGCTCGACAAATTGCCATGACTTCAGGGGATTTAGCCAAGTCCATGGATGATGTGGCAAAAACGGCACAAAACACGACCCTCAGTGCTTCCAACAGTCAAACGAATCTAGATAAAATCCAATCTGCAATGCAGCGATTAGTGTATTCAACTAATTCGATCTCATCCAAGTTAAACGTGATGAACGACAAGGCGAATAACATTAACAACGTGGTGACAACTATTACAAAAGTGGCGGCTCAGACTAATTTACTTTCACTGAATGCGGCGATCGAAGCCGAGAAAGCTGGAGAATACGGAGCCGGATTTGCGGTCGTCGCGCGAGAAATTCGCCGACTAGCGGATCAATCTGCGGTGTCCACGTTAGAAATTGAGCAGATGGTTAAAGAGATGCAGTCATCTGTTTCTACTAGCGTCATGGAGGTAGACAAATTTCGTCAAGAGGTGGGTCAATATGTTGAAGAAGTCGGCACTGTCAGCACTCAGATCGCCAATTTTATTACCGATGTTCAAGGGTTAGCGCCCCGGTTTGAGGTAGTTAGCCAAAGTATGGATGAGCAATATCGAGGCGCAGAACAGATTAGTACCGCGATCGCTCAACTCAGCGAAGCCTCTCAGCAAACAGTTCAATCACTTCAGGAAACCAATTACGCTCTGACTCAGTTGGACGATGCTGCACAAGGCTTACAGCGTGAAATTTCTCAATTTAAGGTGTAGTGTGATGATGGTTCCACAGGATTCAACAAGCACGATCGACTGTTGGAATCACATGGGTGTGGAAGGTGACCGATCGTGCGATCGACTAGCCACCGTTTTACATTGTCGCAACTGTTCGGTGTACTCGACGGCTGGACGCAGCTTACTCGAACGGGAGGTTGTGATCGCAGACATTGCCCAATCTACTCAAACAATTGCGGCTGAATCGACGGTTGATCGTCTCAAGTCGAATGAAGAAACGTTGTCGCTGATTGTGTTTCGGCTGGGTGAGGAGCAGTTTGCTTTTTCGGTGCGATTGCTCCAGGAAGTCATTCATCCGACTGCTATTCATACGCTGCCCCATCGAAGTAATGAGGTTTTTTTGGGGCTGGTGAGCATTCGAGGTGAGATTCTACTGTGTGCCTCTTTGCAGCAGTTTTTGGGCTTAGAAGCAGCGAGTGAAGTCCGTCCTGATGCAGAACGAATGCTCGTTGTCGGCGTTGACCATCGCAAGTGGGTGTTTCCAATTGCAGAAGTAGAGGGAATTTATCGCGCTCCCTTAAGTGAGATTCGAGAAGCGCCGATCGTGATTACCAGAGCCAACACTTACACTCAGGGCATTTTGGAATGGAACAATCAACCTGTAAGCTATCTGGATGCCGAACGGTTAATTGATCGGCTCGATCGGGGGCTAGTGTGATGGGCGATTATTCAATGCGCGATGTGTTTCGTCAAGAAACAAAAACTCAAGTTGAAGGTCTAAAACAGGGTCTAACCGCACTCCAACAACACCCGACAAATAGCCAACTTGATGTTGTGATCAGAGCATTACACACGATCGCAGCAGCAGCCTACCTGGTCGAACTCGATATAGTTGCTCACTTAGCCGAAACCATGAAAGCTAGTTTGATCGCAGCCCAAAATCATTCAGTGCAATTAAATTCTGCAAAGCTGGATTTTCTACTATATGCCAGCAATTTGTTGGAAGAAGTCAGCCAAATTGAGGATACTGAGATGACTCAATGGCTATTTCGACACACCGAAGATTTTGTGCGCGCTCAAAGTGCGATCGAACTCAACCTACCTCATCCGGCTGAACAATCTTTTCCAGCTTCTACAACAGTCCTGCCGCCGCCTAGTACAACTTCTAGTGAACCTCAACCTGAGCCAGCAAGCTCTTCAAATTACCCGCAAGGAGTTGCGCCCATTCTGAGTGATGCGTCCTTAATGGAGTTGTTTCGGCAAGAAGTAGAGGAACAAGCCACTCGACTGAACAATGGTTTGATTGCGCTCGAAGCTCAACCTGATTCAACTCAAGAACTCGAAGCTCTGATGCGGTCTGCCCATTCGATCAAGGGGGCGGCTCGGATTGTAGGTTTGAATGCTGCCGTTGAGTTGGCACACGATATGGAAGATTGTTTTGTAGCGGCTCAGAGTCAAGCCTTGACGCTAACGCCCGATCAGATCGATATCCTGTTTCGCGGAGTTGATTTGCTGCAAACACTCAGTCAAACGCCCGAAGCCCAACTTCCTCAATGGCTCGAACAACACAATGCTGAATTTGCAGCCGTTCGATCAGCACTTAATGCCACCGAAGTTCACTCTGCGCCCATTGTTCAACAGGTCGAAGTTCAACAGATTGAAGCCGTTCCGACTACTCTCAATGTTCTACAATTCAATGTTCCACAGTCTACTGTTCTACAATCGCCCGATCGCTTAGACAACGACAATAATTCTACTACTCCCAATGTTCTAGAACAGTCCGATCAGTCCGACGATAACAATGCGGTGCGCGATCGAGTTGTGCGGGTAAGTGCAGAAAACCTGAATCGGATTGTCGGACTCGCTGGAGAATCGATGATTGCAGCAAATTGGCTACAACCTTTTGCAGACTCGCTTCTACAATTAAAATCGCGTCAAGCTGCCTTGTCTAAAACCCTCGAAGCACTTCAACAAAAGACTTTAAACGACGACGTTAATGAACCGTTGCTCGATCGCTCTCGTCGTCAAGAACAAGATTGTCGAGACCTATTAAACAATCGCATTGGAGAACTCGAAGACTATATTCGTCGCACTGATAACTTGTCTGATCGTCTCTATCGCGAAGTGATTCGATCGCAGATGCGGCCCTTTGTCGATGGGGTGCAGGGCTTTCCTCGTATGGTGCGCGACCTGGCTCGTCAGCTTGGCAAACAAGTAAAACTAAATGTCTTGGGCGAATCCACTGTAGTCGATCGCGACATTCTCAAACAGCTAGAAGCGCCCCTGACTCACATTTTACGGAATGCGATCGACCACGGATTAGAATCACCCGAAGCCCGAATCTCAGCCCAAAAGCCTCCCGAAGGCACTATTCAACTCGAAGCCTTTCATCGGGGTGGCCTACTGGCGATTACGGTGTCTGACGATGGCAGAGGGATTGATTCGCGTCAAATTCTTCAGCAGGTGATTCGTCGCAATCTTGCCCCGCCAGAAGTTGCCCGTCAGATGAGCGATGCAGAACTGATGGAGTTTCTGTTTTTACCAGGGTTTTCATTGTCCAAACAAGTAACGGAACTCTCCGGGCGCGGAGTCGGATTAGATATTGCCAAAACAATGGCTCAAGAAGTTGGCGGAACGGTTCGGGCGACTTCTCATCTAGGAAAGGGAACTAGCTTTCATTTTCAACTCCCCTTGACGCTCTCAGTTGTGCGGACGCTGCTCGTCGAGATTGCTGGCGAATTCTATGCGTTTCCCTTGTCTCGGATTGATTGCATTGTAGAACTCGATCGCACTTCAATCTCCGTTGCCGAAAACCGCCAATACTTCACCTTCAATGATAAAAACGTCGGCTTAGTGTCCCTGGCTCAAGTTCTCAATTTACCTGCGATTGCTCCTTCTAATACACTGTGGGTCGTCCTGATCAGCCAACAGTCAGCGACTTATGGATTGATCGTCGATCGCTGTCTCGGAGAACAAGAACTAGTCGTTCGTCCACTGGATGCCCGCCTGGGGAAAGTGCAAGATGTCAGCGCGGCGGCCTTGATGGGTGACGGATCGCTAGTCTTGATTTTAGATGTTTCTGATTTAGTGCGATCGACCAACATTCTGCTCGAAGCGGGACAAGTCACCCCTCGCCAAAAGACCACAACCGTTGGACGCAAAAAAATTCTAGTTGTCGATGACTCAATCACCGTGCGCGAAGTTGAACGCAAACTACTCGAAAATCGGGGTTATCAAGTTGATGTCGCCGTCGATGGCATGGAAGGCTGGAATGCTGTTCGCAGTCACACTTACAATTTAGTTATCAGCGATATTGATATGCCTAGAATGAATGGAATCGAGCTAATCAAACAGATCAAAGCCCATTCTCGACTGCGATCGATTCCCGTGATTGTCGTTTCTTATCGAGATCGCGAAGACGATCGACTTCAAGGATTAGATGCCGGAGCAGATTACTATTTAACCAAGAGTAGTTTTCATGACGATACCTTGATTCAAGCAGTCGTCGATCTGATCGGACAACCATCATGAGAATCGCAATTGTTAACGATACGGTGATCGCGATCGAAGCGCTGCGGCGAGTTTTGTTAAAGGCTCCACATCAGATCGCTTGGATTGCCAAAACAGGAATAGAAGCGGTGGCTCAATGCGCCAAAGACCGTCCTGACTTGATTTTGATGGATCTGATCATGCCTGAAATGGATGGCGTGGAAGCGACTCGTCAAATTATGCAGCGATCGCCCTGTGCCATTCTGATTGTGACTGCTAATGTGCAACAAAGCTCCGCCAAAGTGTTTGAGGCGATGGGGCAGGGCGCACTCGATGCGGTGAATACGCCAATTTTGGGCAGCCAAGAACCCCCCGAAGCCGCTCAGACACTCCTACATAAAATTGCCACAATCGAGAAGCTGATCGACAAATCTGATTTTGCGCCCATTTCTTCTCAGGTACGATCGACTTCCGCTTTGATTGCGATCGGAGCCTCAACAGGTGGGCCCAAAGCCCTCGCTACAATTTTGTCTCGCTTGCCAATAAATCTTGCCGCCGCGATCGTGATTGTGCAACATGTAGACGCACAGTTCGCGGTTGGTTTGATCGATTGGCTGAGTCACGAAACGCCGCTTCCGGTCAAAAAAGCAATGGTGGGCGATCGCCCCGAAAGAGGGACTATCCTCGTCGCCTGCACCAACGATCATTTATGTTTGCAGTCTAACGGAACGCTGACTTACACCCAATATCCCGTTGAATATCCCTATCGTCCCTCGATCGATGTGTTTTTTAACAGCGTGGCGCGCTACTGGACAACCAAAGGCACTGCCATTTTACTGACCGGAATGGGACGCGACGGAGCCACCGGATTGAGTGCTTTGAGACAGCGAGGCTGGTACACCATTGCTCAAAATAAAGAAAGCTGTGTGGTTTATGGAATGCCCAAAGCGGCGATCGAGCTAAAGGCTGCTGTCGATATCCTAACGCCTGAAGCGATCGCAACGACTCTATCTCGTTCCTATTCGCGTTGACGTTTCTATGAGTGATCCGATTACCGTTCTTTTAATTGACGATCAAGCGATCATTAGCGAAGCGGTGCAGCGAATGCTGGCTCCAGAAAATGACATTGTGTTTCACTATTGCGACAATCCTCTACAAACGATCGCCGTTGCCCAAAAATGCCGTCCCACCATAATTTTGCAGGATCTGGTCATGCCTCAGATCGACGGCTTGCTGCTGGTGCAGTTTTTGCGATCGCACGATGCCCCCACTTACGACGTGCCGCTGATTGTCCTGTCGAGTAAAGAAGACCCGCTGATCAAAGCCCAAGCGTTTGAACTTGGCGCAAATGATTATTTAGTGAAACTGCCCGATCGCGTCGAGCTAGTCGCCCGGATTCGCTACCATTCCAGAGCCTACAACAATCTACTCAAGCGCCAAGAAGCCGAATCCCTGCTGCGTCAAGAAAATGAGCGACAAGCCCTCTACATTCAACAAGTCGATAAGCTCACCAAAGCAGCCGTCGCAGTCGAACAAAATGCCTTTCAACTGGAGAGTTTGAGTGATGTGAGCGATCGCCCTGACGAACTCGGACAACTGGCCAAAACCTTCACTCAAATGGTCAAAACCATCAACACTCGTGAGCAAGAATTAAAACGGCTCAATCAATCCTTTGCGCGATTTTTTCCAACCGAATATCTGCGATTTTTACGCAAAGAAACCGTAACCGATGTGCAACTCGGCGATTATGTCAGCAAAACAATGGCGGTGATGTTTAGTGACATTCGATCGTTCACCACCATTTCAGAAACCATGACCCCGCAGGAAAATTTCAACTTTGTCAACGCCTACCTCAAGCGCGTCAGTCCCGAAATTCGCAATCACTACGGGATTATCGTCAAATTTCTCGGCGATGGCATGATGGCTGTTTTTCCCGAAGGGGCCGATGATGCCGTAGCGGCCGGAGTTGCCAAACAGCATCGCGTCCAGGAATACAACGAACAGCGCCAAAATCGAGGCGATCAGCCCATCCAAGTTGGCATCGGCATCCACGTCGGCCACATGATGTTAGGCATGGTCGGCGAAGACAATCGAATTCAAGGCGATGCCTTTTCGGATACCGTCAACCTCACCTCTCGTCTAGAAGGACTTACCCGATTTTACGGCGTTTCGATGGTGATCTCAGGGCAAACCCTCGACCATCTCAGCAACTCCGATCGCTATCAAACCCGATTTCTTGATCGCGTCATCGTCAAAGGTCGCAACGAGCCGATCGCCATCTACGAAGTCCTAGACGCTGAAACCAGGGAAGTCCAACATCTCAAGCGACAAACACAAGTCCCCTTTGAGCAAGGCATCGACTGTTATCGAAAGGGCGCTTTAGACGATGCAAAATCCAATTTTGAGCAAGTGTTAGCTTTCAATCCCGCCGACCAGACCGCAAGCTTATACCTCGATCGCATCCATCAACTACTCGAACAAGGCATCCCCGAAAACTGGAACGAAGCCTGGACATTCAGCGAAAAATAAGACTTTAGACCCTGGTTAACTGACAAAACTTTTTGCTTGGCGGTTAAAATCGCAGCTAACAAAACAAAATTCGCCTTCGCGGATTAACGTCAGTTCGATGAACGCTTCGCTTCGCTTTTAGATCCAGAAACGCCCCCCAAATCCCCCACGAGTGAGGGACTTTGAATCAAAAATCTTGTCTGAAAGTCCCCCAATTTTGGGGGGTTGGGGGGCAGAAGCGCTGAAGAACGAAGCAAAAAAACTTCATCGAATTCACGTCAACATCAGTTCGATGAACGCTTCGCTTTTAGATCCAGAAACGCCCCCTAAATCCCCCACGAGTGAGGGACTTTGAACCAGAATTCCTCTCTTAAAGTCCCCCAAAATTGGGGGGTTGGGGGGCAGAAGCCGTGAACAACGAAGCGAAAAAACTCTCATCGAATTCACGTCGGATTAATAAAACCTTGAATAAGTTTAGTCTGCGGAGGCAGACTTCGTTCCGCTAGGCGCGTTGCCGAAGGCACTTGCGACGCTAACAGCATTCGCCAGCCTGACAAATAAGAGTTTTAAGGCTTTCTTCAGTCAACCAGCTTTAGGCCTTAGATCCTGGACTAAAAACCTTAACAACTACCTGCCCAACCTCCAAAGCCATCAATTCTCCTTAAAACGGAATATCATCCAACTCTGGCTGATCGATCGGAGCAGGAGCCGCCGGAACTTTAGCTTTCGTCGTCGCTCTAGGAGTCGAAGCAGGTGGAGTCGAAGCAGGCGGAGCCGAAGCAGGTGGAGTCGAAGCAGGTGGAGTCGTCGGAGCCACCCCAGCAGGCTTTGTGGTAGTGCCCATTTCTGCACTAAAAGACGACCCAATCTCAACCCCAACCAGACTGTGAATTCGCTGCACCGTCATCTCAGCCGTCTTTTCCTTAAAGCCCTCCGGACGATCAACCGTATTCATTCCCAGACGACCTTCGATAATCACCCGATCGCCTTCGTGATAATTTGTCTGAATCTCTTGTGCCAGATTGCCCCAGCCGACGACCTTGAGCGTTGCAGGTGGCTCATCCGGACGCAGCCCCGCAATCTGCACGCGCATCTCAGCGATCGGAGTCTGGTTGTCCGACGTATAGCGAAGTTGAGGGTCTTGAATGATTTCGGCCATCAAGATGCAATTATTCATAAATCAGAACAGGTGAAGTGTGAAACAAAATCCCTTCTCCCTACTCTATTTTAAGTGGTCGATCGACGAATCAAAACCCGCCAACAAAAACCCCCCAACATGACTGCCAGAGGGCAACTTTTCCGGGTACAAGGAAACTTGAGCGCTACAACCAACCGCAAACTTTAACGAACAGAAAAGGCTTCTGATTTTTCAGAGGCGCAGCCTTCTCTCGGAATATCTGTCAGCATAAGTTCAGGGTGTTCAAACTCTGGGTGCTTTGTCAACATCTCATCCAGCTTAGTGTCTGGCTTACGACGCGCTTTTTGCACCAGTCCCAACCCTAGAAATCCCGCGATCGCCAACAGTCCTGCTCCCGCAATTTTTAGATCAGTGGGTGACCCAAACGAATTGAGGTTTGCTTGAATCGTGTTGCTGGATGGATTAGAAGGAGTCGATCGACCGGGTTCAGCAGACTTGCCAAACGGAGCAGACGACTTATCTTTGGAGCCAAATCCTGTCGAATTGGCAGTGTGAGAGCAGGCGTTGACAGGGGCACTCAGCAAAACGCCGCCTAAAATAGTAGTGGAAAGAACGATCTGCGTCAGCAGATATCTCTTTGAGATCGCCAAAGACACACGGAGCTTGAGCATGGTCTTGTACGAAGAAACGACTCCGCTATTATAAGGGCGACCCTCCGGCTCAAAACAGACAAATACATTACAAAATTTGCGAAACTAACGCTGACCTTATGCCCACCTACATCGGAATTTCTAGCAGCGCCTTCCGGCATCCTCTCGATAGTCAAGCAGAACAGGCGCTCCGCAGTGTCCCTGGGTTTGATCTGGTGGCTCGCAAATTTGTCGAGTTTGTCTACGAGCGGCCGCGATTTGTCTATCTGATGGGCAACAGCATTGAGGTCGGCCCGCGCCAATACGCCAGCGTTTACCAGATTTTTCGCGAGTGTCTGCGCGATTTAGACATTCATCCAGAACCCACTCTATTTGTGTCACAAGCGCCTTTGGTCAATGCTTACGCCCTGGGGCAAGAGCGTCCTTGTGTGGTGCTCAATACCGGACTTCTAGATCTGTTGAGCGAAGTCGAACTGCGATCGGTACTCGCCCACGAACTCGGACATCTTAAATGTGGTCACACGACGCTGACACAAATGGGCATCTGGGTCAGCATGGCTTTGTCGGGACTCGCAGACATGACCTTTGGTTTGAGCAGTCTGATCAGTACAGGTCTACTATTAGCTTTTTACGAATGGTCACGCAAAGCAGAACTCTCTGCCGATCGCGCCGCCTTGTTAGTGATGGACGACCTCAGACCCGTGCTGCAAACCATGATGAAACTGTCCGGCGGCAGCAGCAAATATGCCAATGAAGTCAGCGTAGATGAATTTATTCGTCAGAGCGATCGCTACCAGGCGCTTGATCAAGACGGTCTCAACCAGGCCTACAAATTCATGCTCTACAACAATGTCTCTGACGGCATTTTTCTCACCCATCCGTTTACCGTCGAGCGAGTGCGCCATCTCCAAGAATGGTCAGTTTCGTCCGCTTTTCAGCAAATTCGTCAGGGCAACTATCCCCGCGCTGGCGCAGAAGGATCAGTCGAGGTTCCCGTCGATCCCGCCAACAACCCAGAAGCCGAAGAACTCCGCCGCCAAATCGAAGAACTCCAAAAAGAAATCGATCGCCTCAAGAAAAACTAACGCGGTCGAGAAGGTTTGAACCTGAATTCAATGTTAGAGCAGTTATAGAACATGAAAGAGGAATCGGAACTTCAAGCGGTGGCTTGTTGATGATTTCTCTTTTTGGTTTTGTACCTTTCTACACCTGTATTGTAAAGACTATTTCCTACTGTGGAGGGGTGATGTGGGGCGATCGTTCTTCTACTCTGGTTCGTGTCATCTATGTTTTGGAGACCGTTAATGAGTAGCGAACCTACCTCTAAACCGCCTGCCCCCAACCATCAAGAGAAACCAGTCCCAGAAACCGTCAACCCCCAGGATCTCGTCTACGCGGGAGGATTTGTCGGCGATGCCAGAGAAATTGTCGAAAACCCGGCTGTGACTCCCCAAATGTTAAATGAGCCAGGTGATCTGCGAAGCGATGCCTTAGAAGAGGATTAGAACCGCAGAAAGCTGCTCTCTACAATCTACGTCGATCGGAAGATGAACGCGAAGCCCATCGAAATTAGAGTATGGCGATGAATCGTTATTTTTTAACCGAGTGATTGTGGTGTGATCACAGACGAAAATAGCGCTTGATACCTGACTACTTTTTGATTGCTACAGATTGGGTAAAGGACTTTGAACACTGGACTTTAGACACATTGTTCAAGTATTGCTTGAGTTTTAAGCCTTTACAGGTTTTGTAGTACTAAGAAATTGGGATTGCCCATGACAAGTGTCTCGTCGCTTTGTCGAAATTGTTTTAAGTGGCTGTTTCAATAGTCCAGGTCAAAAGCTTGTGAGATTGGCTGCCAGTTTAGCGTTAGACAACAATGTCGATCGACAGATGTTTGAGCAGCCTACAGATTTTGCGGCATCTAAAGTCCTTTGTCTTGCAGCGATCGTCTCGGTTGCCCCCTGCCTATTTTGGCTCTGTTAAAGCCACTGTTTTTATTTCCAATGGAGTCATGAAAGTAGCCCTCGTCCATGACTATTTGACCCAGCGCGGTGGTGCAGAGCGCGTTTTTGAACTGCTTTGTAAGCGTTATCCCGACGCAGATGTGTTTACGTCTTTGTATGATCCCCAGCATTCGATCGATTTAGGCGATCGTGTCGTTCACACAACTTATTTACAAAAAGTTCCGAATGCGTCCCGATATTTTAAGCTGCTCGCGCCCTTGTATTATTCAGCCTTTCGATCGCTGGATCTGCGCGAATATGATTTGATTATCAGCAGTAGTACCACGTTTGCCAAAGGGGTGAGAAAACGTCCAGATGCCAAACATGTTTGTTTTTGTCACAATGTGACCCGATTTCTCTGGGATACCAAAACCTATTTGCGAGAATACACAGCCTATCAGCGCTTTTATCCCTTGCTAGAAGGCGTGTTTCAGTGGATGCGTCAGGCAGATTTGCGCTATTCTCAAGAACCTGATTTATATATTGCCAACTCTAGTATCGTTGCGCGTCGAATCAATAAAGTCTACGGCAAACCTGCTTTGGTGATCAACTACCCGATCGATAGCAATCAATTTACCTTCTCAGATCAGAAAGAAGACTTCTATCTTGCATCGGCTCGACTGTTGAGCTACAAACGCATTGATGTGATTGTCGAAGCCTTTAACTGGCTTGGTTGGTCACTGCTGATCACCGGAGACGGGCCCGAACGGGAGACACTGCAAGCCCGCGCCATGAATAACATTCAATTTTTGGGTCATGTCACAGACGCAACGCGCAAACAACTAATGGCTAAGTCGCGATCGGTGATTGTCACAGCGCTAGAAGATTATGGGTTAGTCCCGATCGAAGCCAACGCCAGTGGAACGCCCGTCATCGCCTATGGAGCAGGAGGCGTGCTCGATACTCAAGTGCCCGGTACGACTGGGGTCTTCTTTAAATCACAAACCCCCGAAGCCCTTCATGCTGCTCTGTTAAACGCTCGTACGATCGCCTGGAACTATCGCAACATTCGTGAACATGCGTTGAGCCACTTTTCGGAGCCAGTGTTTTTTGAGTCGGTCGATCGTGTGATTCAAAATGTTTTTGGTGATTAGCAATCCCTGTTTTTTTAACGAAAGGAGTTCCGAGTCGTGGCTGAGAGCAATTCACACTTATTGATGGCCGAACCTGATCCAGGCTATGGACAACTGCTGGCGGTCTTAGTTCGGCGGCGCTGGTGGGTAATCGGAATCTTGGGAGCGACGATTTCCATAGCTGCGATTTTTACGCTGTTTTCTAAATCGACTTATCGCAGTTCGATGCAGTTGATGATCGAGTCAAACTATCGCAGCCGTAAAACTGACACAGGCACAACCGGAACGCCTTCATTTGCCGATTCCAATGTCGAAATTGACAACGCGACCCAGTTAAATCTAATGCGATCGTCGCAGCTTTTACAACGAGCGGTCGATCAGCTAGAGCCACGCTACAGAGATATCGAGGTTGATCAGTTAAAAAATAATCTAACGGTCAGTCAGGTTTTAGAACAAAAGGGCAACGACAAAATTGGAACCAGTATTTTTGAAATTGTTTATATCGACAGCGATCGCCAAAAGACACAGGACGTATTACAGGCAATTCAACAGGTTTATCAACAGTACAATTTAGAACAACAAAAGCTGCGGCTCACCAAGGGATTGTCATTTATTAATGATCAAATTCCACAAGTAGAGGCGCGAGTTAATACAGCAGAAGCAGAACTAGAAAAGTTTCGCAAAAAGCAAGATTTAATTGATCCCGAACTGCAATCTAAATCACTGGTAGAAGCGTTGAGTTCTCTGCAAAAAGACCAGCGATTAAATCGAGCCGACCTGAAAGATCTGCAAGCCCGCTATGGAGCACTTCAACAACAGCTTGCTCGATCGCCCCAACAAGCCGCCATTGCTGCCCGACTCAGCCAGTCACCTCGCTATCAGTCCTTGTTAAATGAGATTCAAAAATCTGAGATTGCTATTGTTAAAGAGCGAACGCGATTCAAAGACAAAGCGCCCTTTGTGCAACAGGTCATCGATCAGCGACAAAAACAGTTAGCCCTTTTGCGGCAAGAAGTTCAGCGTATTCTCGGCCCTCAAGCTGCTGCCCTTGCACCCTCAGCCGATGGATTGGTCGCCGCCGGACAGCTTGGAGAAAATGACTTGAAGTTTGCCAGTTCTCTAGTCGAGGCTCAGGTAAATTTGGTGGCTGCCCAAGCGCGCGATCGCAGTTTGACTGATAATGAAGCTCAACTTCGGGCTGAGTTAAAACGCTTCCCCAGTCTACTGGCAGAATACAATCGCCTCCAGCCTAATGTGTTAGTCAATCGTGAAACCCTACAGCAACTTCTCAAAGCGAGACAAGAATTAGGGCTAGAAATCGCCCGCGGTGGCTTTGATTGGCAACTGGTTGAGCCACCTCAATTAGGTAGAAAAACTGGCCCAAGCTGGTTACGTAATCTACTACTGGGATCGGTTGCGGGCTTGATGTTGGGCAGTGTGGCGGCCTTTTTACGAGATGCGGCGGATGATGCTGTTCGTACGTCAGAGGATCTCAAAAAACAGGTGGCGTTTCCACTATTGGGACTGGTGCCAGAAGTGCCCTTGAACGAGATTGCACCTTTCCAGAAATCGCCTTCTCTTGCGCCTTCGCCGTTAGAAGTGATTCATTGGGCACCGTTCCGCGAATCGTTGGATTTGATATACAAAAACATTCAGCTATTGACGATCGCCAGTCCTCTCAAGTCGATTGTCATCACGTCAGCATTAGCAGGAGAAGGAAAATCAACGATCGCGTTAGGGTTAGCTATCAGTGCTGCTCGGCTGCACCAGCGAGTGTTGTTAATTGATGCCGACCTGCGCCGTCCGGGATTGCACAAACAGCTTGAATTGCCTAATGAACAGGGGCTTTCTAGTTTGCTGTCTAGCGATCGGGCCCTGAGTCAAAATGCGATTCAACCCGCCAGCACTTATAGCGATCTTTCAATTTCTGTTTTGACGGCGGGCCCTGCGCCCACTGATCCCGTCAAGTTGCTCAGTTCAAAACGGATGCGTGAGTTGATGTTGATGTTTGAGCAGTCTTACGATCTGGTGATTGTCGATTCGCCCCCCGCGTTGGGAATTGTGGATGCGATGCTGGCGGCTTCTTTTTGTGATGGGGCGTTGTTTGTCGGGCGAATTGGTCAAGTCTCTCGCAATGAAGTCACCCAAGCAGCGGCGGCGATGAGTCGTCTGAATGTCATTGGCATTGTGGCAAACGGGGCCCAAAACACAAGCAATGCTTACTATCGAAGTGCTACTACCGTGTGACTGTAGTTTGAATCAATCAGTTTGAGCAATCCAAAGTTATGTGGCTTTCTGAGTTTAATTCGTTATATTGCATCACTCAACTGAGATTTTTTGGACAACTCTCATTAGGATTTCTGGCGTTGCTGAATCAGGAGATGAATTGCCCCAAAGCGGAGAGAAATCCGATGTTCAAAGTCCCCCATTTTGGGGGATTTAGGGGGCGAAAAGATGGACACTTCTCACAGATTCATCCTTCCAATCAGCAACGCCGAATTTCTCTAGTGCCGCTTTTGGTTTTTGACCTGTGTGAATAGCATGATTAATGCCAGGACGATCGCCAGTCCAATCATTGAGGTCATGATTCCAACTTGACTGCTTTGACGAATAGCGATCGCCACCAATGCCCAAATAATTACGCCGCTAAAGGCAATGTCACGGTATCGAATCGTGATCACCGCTGAGATTACAGTTGCGATCACCGCCATGACCACTGTCCACACAGCCGGAGCAATTCCCCCTCCATCCCAATCGATGGCATAAAGTGCAGACGCAACATTGACGATCGTCGCTACGCTAATCCACCCAAAATAGACGCTAAAGGGAATCTGAACATACCACTTTTCTGAACGAGAGAGAGAATCCTGATGTTGCTGAATCGACAAGAAAGCGACGATTAAGCTAATCAGAATTCCCACCATAAACGCAACAGATAGCCAATAGTTGCGTAACTGGAACTGAAACACCCAGATACTCTGAAAAACAGAAGCCCAAATAATCGGCAGCCTTACTTTTTGAATCAGAGGGTGATTACGGCGGTTTACAGACAGTTGATACACGCCGAACGCAATCAACCCAGTGTAGATCAAACCCCAAATTGCAAAGGCATAGTTAGCTGGCGTGATCAAAACATTGGCAAAAATCGTATTAGCGATCGCTCCAATACTCAGCCCATTAATCGGGAAGAAATTAGAGATGCCGTTAATGATGATCGCACCCAAAATCGCCACGATCGTCAAAACTGCCAGAAGTTTATCTTGAGAATCAGAGCGCTGCATACCGTTTCCTTTGAGTCAGATACCTACAGGATAGTGGGAACGCAATCAGGAGTCCTCTATCCAATTCCAGGTTGCGATCAGGCAGACAGTTGCATCCAATCATCCATCTCCGAAAATGAGTCACAGCCTGTCACTTCCATCAAGGTTTGCAGCGTAGAGATATCGCGTTTTTCCCATTCGGCAAAGATGGTTTCTCGATCGTCCATTGGCGGATAGTATTTGTAAACGCGCACTCCCCCACGTCGCCCATCGGCCGCTTGATCTCGACCTGTACAAGTCAGCTTCAAACCAATCTTTCCAAGCAATGCCTGCACGATCGCCATCGGCGCTAACTTCTCGGTAATCGTGATATTGAACAGCGTTTTGATATCTTCTTTGTATTGCGTCGCAAATGAGACCACATGCTGCACTTCAGAATCGCTAGCACGAATCTTTTCATCAGGTCTGAGAAAGTCTAAAATCTTGAGCGATCGTAATGCTTCTACCTGCGCCGTTAGCAATCGGAGATCTTGAACTGAAATCTTACCATCCCCACGATCGAGGTGTCCCTGAAGCTCCTGCATGTCGTGTAGTTTGACGAATTCAGGATCATAACTCAGGTAGTAATGTAAGCGAAGTTGAGAGTACCATCCTTCGTCATCTTTGAGTTTTAATTCTGGGGTAATTTCAATTGGATAACGCCGTTGTAGTTCGTGTTTGCGTTTGCTATGTCGCTTGCGTGTCGTTTGTGTAGATTGATCCTTGAGTTCATCGTATTCGGCAGCGCTAAGTTCTGGTGACGCGGAGATGGCGATCGCTTCCGCTTTTTGATTTTGCGTTCTGATTTGGGCGATCGATTGAATGACGCGATCGGTGCCTTCTGCGTCGTGTCGCCAGCCCAAAAATTCAAATCCAGAAATCTGCAAGCTGCCGTCCGCTAACGATCTGAGCATTTCTCCTGTGACAAAGGTTTGTCCAAACAGTTTTGCAACATCGTCGGTTACAACCGTCACTTGATGTCCCTCCATTAATAAACCATTCCGCAATTCTTTGCGATAGCTCCACAGCGAAGCGTTGACACGGGCCGCCATTTTTGCCCAGGTGCGAAGTGAGATCGGATCGCTTTGTTCATCGAGATCAAAATCTACATCTTTGAGCAAAGAAATGTTGTACTTAACGGCTTTGGTCATCGACTGGGCAACTTCTCGATAGTGACAGCTTCCGTTACCAATCTTGCTCGGACTAAAATACGCCGCCCACACATACCGAGGTACCGATTCGCGCACTCGTGCCAGAGCTTGCCGAGATTCAGAATCAGGAGTCACGCCCTGAAAAATGCCAAACACCGCTTTAAAGTGGCCGCGAATGTCGATCGACACCCCCGTTCCGATCGTCGGTGTACTCAATACAATGTCGTAGCTGGGCAAAATTTCGTTAAGGCGATCAACAATTCGGTAAGCAGCATGGTCAGGATCGGCCACACTTTCGCTGTCAATTCTAAGAATTCGCTTGTTTGGAAAACGGCTCTGCAAATAAGTTTCGAGGTTCTTAGAACTCCATTTCCCCTTAACTTTTTGCGAATCCAAACAGACAAATACAGCGCCCGTTTCGATCACGTCTTCCATTCGCGTCATTAAGGGTGCAGCGTTTTTGGTGTCATACAGCGAAACGTTCCAACCTTGTTCGGCTTGCCATTGGTTGACCACAATCCAGGGCGCGATCGCATCGTCTGCCAATCCCCTCAGATAATCAATGCTGACATCTGACAGATCTGCATCCTGAGCGATCAGCAAGCCACCCGTTGAGAAAACCACCTGAGCCAATTCTTGCAGCGTTTCTAAAATTTTGACGCGCTGTTTGTAGCAGGTTGCACTATTCAAAGCGTGCCAGAGTACCTGTTCGACCTCATCGAGAATGACGATCGCGCCTTCCCAATCTTCAGGGTTAAACCGCGCTTTTGAATGAGGATGCAGCGAGTCAATACACAGCCCATACCCAAACTGACCCTGGGTTTCCGACTCTGGTAATTCCTCGATCCAGTCGATGCCCAACCCTTGACAGATGGCTTTTCCTAACTGAATTCGGTGCGTGATTACGAGAACTTTTCGCCCTTGCGCGATCGCGCCCCTAATCAACTTCTGCAAGGCGGTTGTTTTACCCGTTCCTTTGGCGCTCTTGACTCCCACCAAACCAGAAGTCGGATAAGGTAAATCTCCCAAATACGGCTGGTTCAGTACGATCGTCGGTGCATAAGTCAGCGACCACAACTGAGAAGCTTGCCAAACTTCCAGACTCGCGGCGGCGGTATAAACGTCCTCAAACGCACTCGATCCCGCAGCTACCACAAAGTCATCTACACCCTTTTGCGGGCCAGGGAGCGAAATCACATTGACCTCACAGCCCGATCGCGTCAACAATTGCCCCAATCGAGCCGTCGCCAACACAATATTTTGAATCGTCTTCGGCTTGGTCTCATAGTCAAAGCAAATATGCACCGACCGCCCTTCTGTGGCGAAGTGTGCCAACTCTGCAATCAACTGCCGCGTATCTCGACGATAGCCACTAAAAATTCCCGGTAGCGCGATCGCGGCAAACCCCTGACTCAACAGACAGCCCGCCTTCTTTTCGCCCTCCGTCAGCACGATCGGAATATTATTTTCCCAAACCCACTCCCAGAAAGAACCTGAAGCCGCCTTACTGCTCACGCCTCTCGCCTCACTCCCAAAGCGATCGGCAACCTTCTGCCAAACATGCCCCGGCACATCCAACAGCACCAATCGGCTCGATCCCTTACCCAGACTGGGACTGAGGTATTTAGCTGGCTTTTGTTTGGCGCGATCGAAGACAGGCGTTTCCCCATCGGGCTTAAACCGTCCCCAATCCATACGCTGCCACTCGGCAAACGGATCAACCCCGCTCACCCACCAGCCCCGAACGTTGGCTCTCGACTGTTGCCCAAAGCGAGTCACAGCCCAGTTGAGATGCTCGGCGATCGGGTAAGACACTTCATGAGTAAACGGGTCGATCGCCGTATCGTGCAGCGTTTTGACGTTTAGACGAATAATTCCGGGATCGACACCGCTGTCCAACCACTCTTGTTCATGAGGTGCGGCCAGATTGGGTAAGAAGATTGGGTTGAGGTCGATCGTGCCCACAGGAGCCGATCTGAGGCTGCTCACCATCAGACTTGCTCCTTTGAGACGAGACGTTTTTCAATCGAGCGTTGACAAACAAGGCGTAACTCTGGCGCAGAATTACGACACCTGATACAATGATTGAGCATAAAAAATTGACTCCCAATTTGCGTTGGGATCACAAGGTTGCATTCAGACCTCTTTGGCAGACTGTGGTAGGGACGCTAAAGAGGTTTTTGCTTGCCGATCCAAATTTGAGTGGTAGGTCAAATCTGAATCAACCAGCGTGATCGGGTCAGAGACGCTATCGGTCGTTTCGAGAACTCCCCGAAGACTCCAATGGCGTGAATGAGAGATTAACACTCAAGTCCGGGTTCCTCAAGGGGCAACGATCGTAGATACGCGAGCGTTATAGGCTGACTCGACGCGGGGGTTATGGGACGAAATCAGACGCGAGCGTTACAGCGTTAGGGAACAAAAATCCGCCCGTGTTACACGCTATAATCAGACGCTTGCGTTCCAGAACTTCTGCCCAAAAGCCTGACCAGAGAAATCGATTAGCGATCTTCCCCTCCAGAAATCTGACGCTGCAAGCAAGCTCAAATCATCCGCCCGTGTTACAGGATCGTTCCCTTCAGATCCGTCTGCGTTACAGGTTGAGATCCTCCGCCCGTGTTACAGGATCGGCTGCAAAAATCATACGCGGGCGTTATAGAATGAGATCGAATGTACTCACCACATACAGGGTGAATAATTTCTTCTCTAACAGAGAGCCGCTAGATATAGCGTAAACTGCTGGACAAATCCCCACGAGTAATGCAGGATATGTAGCGTCATGCGTTCTGTTTGCAACGAGTGACCCCTGACCCATCACGTTTCGCCGATCGATGAAAAAATTAGAGGCAACCTTCCCGGTAGACGGACAACTCATGCGAGTGTTGCCCAGGGCTGCCGCCTCCCTTAGAAATCCAGACATGCAGTTGCCGATCTTGCGCTCTGACGCAGACGGTTACTATCTCGAAATGCGCGTTGAAGCCGATCCCAACGATTCCAGTGAGTTGACGGTGATTCGACGGGTGCCGTTAGAAAATCTCTCAGCCGAAGAGTGGGATGATTTAAAGACGGAATATGCCAATCTTGACCTCAATGTTTGCACCAATCAGGGCGTTGGCAAAGGGCTAGAAAAGATTCAGGATCGTAAGATTCAGCGGCTATTTATGGCGTTGATGACTTTTTTAAATCCTCGACAAGTGTCGATCGTTCTCTATCTTTACAAGCTGGCCGCCGAGCAGGGAAATGGGCCGATCGTTACCTTTCGATCTAATGAGTTGCTGACGATTTTGGGCTACACCCGCACGAGAGATGGAGGTTTTGCGTCAAAGCTGCGATCGCAACTCAATCGAGATTTGGTTGCCCTCCACCGGACTGAGTTAGTGTTAGCTCAATCCTTCAAGAAAGGCAATCAAAACATGGGTGCCAAGGTGATGATCAAAAGCGTTCTAAGAATCAAAGATTATGAAATTGATCATGTGCCGCGTGATTTTGATCTCAGCAAAGCTGCTGACTACACTTATGAATTGGCAGACGTTTACACGATTTCTTTAGAATTTTTTGATGGCCCAGCCCGCACAGGAGACTGTGTTTTATTCGCAAACAGTATTGACATCACTCAAAAAATCGGCAGCAACGCCAAAAGTGATTACAAAACAAAGCTGCTGGTTTATCTAGCAAGCCGGATGAAATGGGATACACCTCAAGAAGGACAGTATGTGATTATTTCTAAGCAATATCTTTTCAAGAACTTAGATTTATTAGGCAGCAATTCTTCTAGAAATAACCAGATTTTTTGGCGGACGGTTGAAGAGTTAAAGCAGGAAGGCTACATTTTGGGGGCACAAGAGCTACCCGGAAAGAACAAGATTGTTGGGGTGCAGTTTCAAATTAATTCAGCCAAATTGAAATGTAGCTAAATTGAGTAAAGGCACCCGATCGCTGAAAAAATAAATGCGATTATCAGTTTGAGAACACTCTGTAAATCCCTGAAAATTGGAGAACTTGGAGCCAAGGTTTTGTCTTAAAGTTTCCTGAAGTTGGAGATTTGGGGGACAGAAGTGCCGGACAACAAAGCAAAAAAGCTCCATCCAACTGACTTTAAAACACGCCATCCGTAAAAGAGGATCAGCAAAATGACAGAGATTTCCTGGCAGTTAATCTTTTTGTTGATCGCGATCGCTTATCAGTTCCTATCCAGATTTCTCGAAGACAAAACGACAAAACCACCCGGAGAATTCATTGAGCTAAACGGACGGAAGATTCACTATTGGTGTCAGGGAAAGTGCCCTTCAATCAACAGTCCAACGATCGTCTTAGACCATAGTTTGGGTGGGTTAGATGGTTATTTTTTAATTAAAGAACTGGCTAAACTGTCACGGGTTTTTATCTACGATCGCCCCGGCTACGGATGGAGTCAACCCAGCCCAAACCCTCGAACCAGTCAACAAATTGTTAATGAGTTAGATAGATTGCTGACGATCGCCCAAATCAAACCACCCTATCTTTTGATTGGCGATTCTTTTGGCTCTTATAATATGCGCCTTTACGCCCATCGATTTCCTCAAAAAGTAGTGGGTCTGGTACTGACAGATGGACTCCATGAAGACTTAATGCTCAAAATGCCCCTCTTTCTCAACTTCGTCAAAATCTTCCTGACGTTCTCGTTTGGACTTGCTCAACTAGGAGCCTTTTTGGGAATTGTGCGAATTTGTGGAACGATCGGGCTTTTTCATCTGCTTAAACCCACTTTAAGAAACTTTTCTACAGCAGCTCTAAGACCTGTACTGCGATCGTTCTATCGCTCAAATCATTGGAGGGCAATGTGTCGAGAAATGCTGTCACTCAATACGAGCAGTCGTCAACTTCAACAAGCCCAAAATCTAGGAAACTTGGCCATCGTCAGCATTCAAGCCAAACACTTTCTCAAACCTTCGCTAGGTCTATTTTCGTTTCCGATTCCCTTTGCCGATCGATTACGAGATCAAATGCAGGTCAACCTGAAGAAGCTTTCTACCAATGTTTCATCGCTCTCTGCGGCTCAAAGCAGCCATTTTGTCTGGGTAGACCAACCCCAACTGATTGTCAAAGCAGTGCAGCAACTTCTGGATAGAGATTCAGCCTAGCTGTTAATTCTCTCGTCAGATCTAAAACGCGTACCCCTTCAGATCTGCCTCTAGCTTTGTGTGTTAGCATTGTTTCAAACATTGTCTTAAGTGATCCATCAATGGGCAAGGTTCTGGTGCTCAACGCCTCCTACGAACCGCTTAATATAACCAGTTGGCGACGAGCGGTCGTTTTATTGATCAAGGGCAAAGCAGAGCAGGTCGAGCATAACGGTAAGTATGTTTATGCCGGATTTCCCCTCCCGACGGTGATCCGCCTGCGCTATTACGTCCGCGTTCCCTACAAAGAAATTCCTCTGACCCGCAAGAATCTGCTGCATCGAGATAGCCATTCTTGTCAATACTGTGGCTACGCGGGCGACGATCTGACGTTAGATCATGTGATCCCGCGATCGCGAGGCGGCGGCGACTCTTGGGAAAACATTGTCACAGCTTGTGTTCGCTGCAACGTCAAGAAAGGCAGCCGCACTCCCAAAGAGGCCAACATGCTCCTCTACAACGCTCCGCGCAAACCCTACAGCAGTCTCTACTTTGAGGTCACAAAACACGTTAAGAACGGCGTAAATCAGGAATGGCGAAAATATGTAATTGGGATCTAACCCCTTACCTGACTGGTGTGGGGTTTTTACTTGTCTAGAGATTCATAAACTTTCAGGTCTGCCATCTGACGTAAACCTGAACCGTTTTGGTCGTTTCTTGAACTTTTTTGCGAAGATCAGAATAGGCCTTGAGCGCGTCACTGTTTCAGATCTCGTTATCTCAGGTCTAAAATCTCAACTTCTGCCCTTCGATCAGCAGATTCAACCCCCTCCAGGTGTCATCCTGGTCTTATTCCCTGTGCCATCTTGATATGCAATCAGATTCGAGTTCCTCACTCAACAGCTTATTAATTGCAATGGAGCCAGATTCTTTGCCTGGTTCGAGTCTTCCGATCGAGTACCCCACCGTCGAGCCGATTGCAAAGGTGGCCAACGGAAACAGCTACAGTGAGCGACGGGGACGCTTTCCCTACGATGCCGCTCGATCACCCGAACAAGAGCAAAAAGTTGAAGGCTTTCGGCAGGTGCTAGAACGACATCGCGGCGATCGCCAAATCGTCATCATGCAGGATTTTCCCGATCCCGATGCCCTTTCTTCCGCCTGGACGTATAAGTTAATTGCTCAAAAGTACGACATTCAGTGCGATATCGTCTATGCAGGCACCCTCAGCCATCAAGAAAATATTGCCCTCGTCAAGCTAACAGGTCTGCCGCTTCAGCGCTGGACAGCCCAATCGATGAAAGGTAAAGATCTTTCGGCTTACAGAGGCTGCGTCTTTTTGGACAATCAGGGAACCACGACTCAGTTGTTTGCGTCGGTGCAACAGGCTCATGTGCCCATCACGGTTGTCATCGACCATCACAGTATGCAAGACGACATCAAATCAGAGTTTGTTGATATCCGCCCCCACACTCGCGCCACTGCAACGATTTTGACGCAGTATCTCCAATCGGGTCTGCTCAAGCTAGACAACAATATTTCAGAACATGTCAAGTGTGCGACAGCTTTGATGCATGGGTTGCGATCGGACACCAATCGTCTGATGCAGGCCCAGGAAGAAGACTTTTTGGCGGCCGCTTATCTGAGTCGATTTTACGATTCTCACTTGCTCAATGCGGTGCTGCAATCGTCTCGATCGAAACAGGTCATGGATGTGATCGAGCGATCGCTCAAAAATCGCATTGTCCAAAACAATTTTTCGATTGCGGGAGTCGGCTATCTGCGCTATGACGATCGCGATGCCATTCCCCAGGCTGCTGACTTTTTGGTGACCGAGGAGAACGTTCATACCGCAGTTGTTTATGGAATTGTCCACGACGAAGACGAAGAGTTGGAAGTCGTCGTCGGATCGTTGAGAACAAATAAAATTACTCTCGATCCCGATGAGTTTATCAAAGAGGCTTTTGGGCAAGATGCTCAGGGGCGCTTTTTTGGAGGGGGACGATCGCAGGCGGGCGGCTTTGAGATTCCCACAGGCTTTTTATCTGGCTTCACCGAAAACAGCGACTACGCCAAAATGAAGTGGAGCGTCTACGATGCTCAAGTCAAACAAAAATTGCTGAGATTGGTCAACCCAGAGCAAAACTATCCCAAAGGAGTCAACTAGCCAAATTGGGGGCGAGTTCTGAGTTTCAGGACTTTAGACTTTAGACTGGGTAGACGCTTCATCTTCGGTCTAACGTCTAGTATTCTTGCTGCGTCTGTCGCGTTAACTTAGAGGATTGGTATCTTCTCTAAACTTGCTGAACTCAACACTCCCCATGTCTACCTTTAATCTTTACCTGATTCGTCACGGACTCGCCGGACAGCACGGTGACTATGAAGACGACACCCAACGGCCCCTCACCGACGAAGGAAAGCGGAAAACTCGTCAGGTCGCCAAACGGCTGCACGAATTTGACATTCACTTTGATTTAATCCTGACCAGCCCCCTCGTGCGGGCCAAGCAAACGGCTGACATTCTCAAAGATGCAGGCTTGGGGAGACAGTTAGAAGAGGCTGTCTATCTAGCTCCGGGGGGCGACCTTCAAATCTGGCTCGATTGGCTAGAAGGCTGGAAAGATGTTGACAAATCGCTGGCTCTAGTCGGTCACGAACCCGCACTCAGCACTTGGGCAGAAGTGTTAATCTGGGGCGAACCGCGAGGCAAAATTCTCTTAAAAAAGGCAGGCGCGATCGGGCTAACGGTTCCTTTGTCTGAAACGGCGATCGCCAACTGCCAACTCTTCTGGCTCACGTCTCCCAAGTTTGTGCTTTCCTAAAAACTTCTCATCTACTTGTTAGAAGAATGCAGTAGCATTAAATGAAATAATTTATTATTAAGGATACTAAGTATTTAACAATTTATGGTTTCTTCAGAAGTTGGGCAGCCCACGACCCCTTCAAATAACCCGCAAGGCAGCGACTCTCAACGTATTTTGGCCCCTCATGGCATCGGGTACCGGATAAAACTGCTCTCACAACTATTAGGGCGCAAGTTTCAAGAACGGCTCGATCGCTTTGGGTTAACGCCCTTTCATTGGGTGGTGCTGTGCTGTCTGTGGGAAGAAGACGGATTAGCCACTTCTCATATCAGCGATCGCCTTCAGCAAGTTGGGGGTACGTTGACGGGAGTGCTGGATCGCATGGCAGAACGTGACCTGATTCGTCGAGAACGCGATGCCCACGATCGCCGCATCTGGCGGATTTGGCTCACTCAAGCTGGGCAACAACTTCAGGATATTTTGCCCCCGATCGGAGTTGAGTTGAGGGAACAGGCCCTTCAAGGAATTGATTACGCTGATCGAGAAGTTTTGTCTGATTTGCTCGATCGTATGATTGCTAACCTCAGTTCCGCCCCCGCTGCGGATCAATCTCGTCGGGGTTGGCAAGAAATTTTAGCGCCTTACAACCTGGGCTATCGGGTCAAGCTACTGTCTCAATTGCTGCTGCGTCACTTTCAAGAAAAGCTCGATTGCTTTGGGCTGACTCCGTTTCATTGGGTGGTGCTGTGCTGTTTGTGGCAAGAAGACGGACTAGCCACTTCTAGCCTCGGTGAAAAACTTCAGCAAGTCGGAGGCACGTTGACGGGAGTGCTGGATCGCATGGCAGAACGTGACCTGATTCGTCGAGAACGCGATGCCCACGATCGCCGCATCTGGCGGATTTGGCTCACTGATGCAGGCAGAGACTTGAGTAATACGCTACCTCCTGTCGCGATCGAGGTGTGCCAAAAGGCAATGGTTGACATTTCGACCGCCCAAAAGGAGCAATTTTCTCAGTGGGTCAATCAGTCGATCGCCAATCTCAGCGACCAGGTATGAGAACGATGAAGAATAAATCTAATCACCTTTTGACCATTCAAAAAATGCCTTAAAAACTGTGAATTTAACAAACCAAAACAGTATCTATAGCAATCCTAAATGAGTTATGAACAGATTTTTGTCGCTCCGTTTCAGTCCGCTTCGCCCCCTAAATTCCTCATTCTGGGGGACTTTGAAACTTGGGAATGGGTCTTGAAATCTAGGAGATCTCTCTGCTCAAATAAATCCCCCAACTTTACAATGCTGCATTTCACGAGTGATTTGGGATTGCTATAAGCTAATCGACTTTCAACTTGCACAAGCTAAGTCTGCAAACCTTTTACAATGAAGAAGCGGGCTATCAATCTAAATGTCGATCAGCTTATCATTAACAATTTTTTGGTTTCAGAGTCCTCTATCGAGAAGGATTTTGGGAGCGTTTTCGGATTAATAATGGGCAGCGAAGTCTTTCCTAAAATTCACGATAAATCAGCAAGACAAAAGCGGCAAAGCCCGATGACTTTAAATACCGCTTCTGTCCAGGGTTCAAAGTTTAAAGTTCAGACTCCTTTGTCCCTCATCCTCTCGGCTTTGAGTTTGCCCGCGCACTTGCTAACGCCTGCTCTAACTGCACTTTGGCTACCTGTAACTGCGGGCCCGGATCAGTCGTCACCCAACCCGAAGCAGTCATTTTTCTCGTTTCGTAGTGCAGGTGCGGCCCGGTTGACAATCCTGTGCTGCCGACTCGTCCGATCACCGTTCCCACTTTCACGACTTCACCCGGACGCACAAACATGCCCGAAAGGTGCGCGTAGAGAATGTCTTGCTTGCCTTTGTCAGGTTCGAGAACGATCGCTAGTCCATAGCCACCCATATTATCTGCAACCTTGACCTTCCCAGATTTGGTAGCGAGGACGGGCGTTCCTTGAGGGGCACCGAGATCAACGCCTGCGTGAAAGCGCCGATCGCCCCGCACTGGATGCACACGCCACCCATATTTGGAAGTTACAGGTGCAGGCGTGGGTAAAGGATAAAGCATCTGTTCTTTGCCCAGCGTTTCTGGAAGGGTCAAATCACGGTTAAACGCCTGTAGGTTAGGCGGACTGGTTACGCTGTAATCGGGATCGCTGCTCGCAGAAGTTGTCTGGGTCAAACTCTGGATGGGCATCGGATTGACGGCTCTAGACGGGTAGACAGGAGAACTGCTAACGACCACATTTTGACCCGGTAAGGGGGGCAGACTGGGAATCGATCGCAGTAACTTTTGTTGGCGTTGCTCCATCTGACGCTGTTTGAGGGCAGTTCTAATCGGCTCAGTGGCCTGGGCAACTCCGACTTTACGGCTGTTGACTTCTAGAGAACGAATGGTTTTGGTGACTTCTGCCTGCACCGTCGCCGGAATTTTTGCGTTTTTTAGAGATTGGCGGGCTTGCTTAAAGTTGCCCTGAGATGCAGCTTCGTAAACTCCGGTCACCACACTTTCGCGAAGCTGTGCCTCTTTTTGGGATTTGGACACAATTTCTGCCAGTCGCTTTTCTAAAACTCTTTGGCGCTCCCGAACTCGATCGGAAACAACTGGACGATCAAGCCGGGTGGGTGTCTTTATGTCGGGTGCTGTCGCGGTTGGCACTTCAACTGAAGGCGTGTTTTCTGGTCGATCGACTGTTTCGCTTGTTGTATTTTTCGATTCTTGCTGAGGTTCATTCTTCTGATCAGCTTGTGTTGTTGGTTGTGCTAAATCAGCAGATGAATTGTTTGATGGTTGCTCAAGGATCTGGGTTGCACTTTCTATTTTGACTTCTACTGACGGACTGTTGGCGATCGCATTCCCAGTTGATTGACGATTGGATTGAACTAGCTGTGACGGTTGCGGTTCGGCGGTTTGTTTTGATTCGACGACGACTGACGGAATGGGTTTGGGAGGTTGAGAAAGTTTTGTAGTAGTTTCGACGATCGGCTGGGTAGCGTTCGCCTGGGGGGTAGTTTGAATATCGGGTTTAGCAGATCGACTAAATGTAATTTCTCGAAGCGGAACGTCAGGTGAAACCGGGGTGGCAGCAATGGGTTGGGGTGTTGATAGTCTTGCGACGGGCAGGGTTTCTGGGGGAGCAACGCTAGAAGGAGGCGCTATTCCTTGGGGGGCACTCGAAGCGATCGTTGCTTTCTCTGCGACAACTTCTGTCTGATCGGCCTGAACCTCATCGGCGATCGATTGTTTAAAAGTTTGTGCCGCTAGTAAAGAGGGTATGAGTTCTAACATCGTCTTCCTGTCTTCAGGGGTTCATCTAGCTAATACGCTCTTTACCTCTCTCTCCAGGATGAATCTCAGGGTTTATACGAATGTTAGAAGGCTTTTTATAAAACTTTGAGGAGTGTAAATTCAAGAAAATCGTTGCTGGCTCAAGTTATCAGCCATTACGCTGACTGTTTTGCGATGAGTAGCGATCGCGATCCAACCAGTTCACTCCTGCCAAAAGACATTAATTCAGCGATCTCAACAGCTTCTTTAGAGGTTGAGTGAGCAAAAGAAGGTGGTCGAAGGTATGCGAAATAGAGTTATCTACAGAAAATCGGGATTTTTTTGAACGCAGGTGTATATGTTTGAAGCTAGGGAATATTAGTGTGGGTCGCAGACAATCTAGCGATCTCTTCGAGTTATCCGTGGGAGCGTTCTCTTACCTTTTCTACCTGCGGTTTTTAGCTAAACCTAACTCTCTCCATCAGAAATTATGCTTGCTTTATTGCCTCTACTTGCTTTCATTTTTTTATACTTAATCTTTCAGAGACTGATTACAAATTGGCGACTTTCTATCTTATATAGTGCGATGACGTGGAGCTTGGCGATCGCATTTTCAACAGAGCTTCTCAGTTTTTTTAGTTTAATCAAATTTTCCTGGATTACTGGTTTTTGGGCGCTGATAAATTTTGGCTTAGGTCTACTCTATCTTCAAATTTTCAAACGTCAAGAAGAGGTCTTATTTCAGAAAGATCGATTAGCTTCTGACTCCTCACAAGGGGTTAAATCAAAGTTATCAAACCTGCTAATTTTTTTGCTGAGTGGTGTCGCGTTGATTGCCATCGTAATAGGAGTAACCGCGATCGCCGCCCCTCCAAATAATTGGGACTCCATGACTTATCACCTCGCTCGTGCGGCGCATTGGGTGCAAAATCAAACAGTTTCAAACTATCCTACTTTTTATACGCCACAGCTATATCACCCCCCATTCAACAGCTTTGTCTTTACTCATCTACTAATTTTGGGTCAGAGCGATCGCTGGATGAATTTGCTGCAATGGGCGAGCATGGTGGGCAGTGCGATCGGAGTTTCACTAATTGCTCAAAGACTGGGAGCCGACCTGCGAGGTCAAATTTTTACAGTAGTTTTTTCCCTGACAATTCCAATGGGAATTTTGCAAGGATCTAGCACTCAAAATGATTATATTGTCTGCTTCTGGATTGTTTGTCTAGCTTATTTTGTTGTTGCTTCGACTGAGGGAATCAAACCTAGAAATACGGCAGCGATCGCTGCAAGTTTGAGTCTTGCTTTGTTCACAAAAACCTCTGCCTATTTCTTTGCCTTTCCATTAATGCTGTGGTTTAGTTACCTCTGTATTCGAGAAAAACGTTGGCAAGTTTGGAAACCTCTGGCAGCGATCGGGCTTCTTGTTTTGGCAGTCAATTTAGGTCACTATTTTAGAACCTACGAGTTGTTTGGCTCTCCGATTAGTGGCGGGACGCCTGAGATGGCTAGAGAATACAAAATGGAGGTTTACAGCGTTCAATCTTTTGTTTCAAATGTTATCAGAAACCTGGCAATTCATATCGGTACACAGATTAGTTTGATTAATGGCAAAGTGAATGGTGCAATTACTGTTATTCACAAGTTTTTGGGATTTGATCCAAGTGATCCTAGAATTACCGTCCCGACTCGAAGATTTGGCGTTTCGGCTCCGTCTTTTAATGAAGATACGGCTGGAAATCCCTACCATTTTTTGTTAATTGGGTTTACGATCGCCCTCTTCTTTTTCTCTACTCATCTTAGAAAGCAGCGGCGTTTAGCCATCTACCTTGGGTCAGTGATTGGAGCCTTTCTATTATTCTGCTTTGCGCTCAAATGGCAGCCCTATAGTGCACGTCATCACCTGACTATTTTTGTTTTATTTTCAGCATTTGTGGGCGTTGTTTTGTCAAATCTTAAAACTCGTCGAGTTGCAAACGCGATCGCACTAATTTTACTTGTCCTGTCGTTGCCCTACGCTTTCAACAATAAATATCGACCCATTTTAGGTCGTGAAAGTGTTTTGACAACTCCTCGATTGGAGCAAGTCTTTATTCAACGAAAATGGCTCAAAGCACCGTATCCAAATGCGGCAAGTTTTGTAACGGCTCAACAATGCTCAAAAGTGGGGCTTTATCTGACGGATGATTCGGCCTGGGAATATCCACTGTGGACACTGCTTCACAACAAAAATCTTCGGATTGAGCAAATTGAGCATGTAATCGTTAACAATATCTCAGCCCAAAAATTGAAGGTTGAGCCTTATAAATCCTTTGATCCTTGTGCGATCGTCGTCTACGCCAACCAGAAGACTTTTCAAGCCCAAAAAGATCAGCTACAAGTGCGTGACAAACTGTATACCAAAGCCTGGTCAGAATATCCGATGAGCGTCTTCCTTAAAAAACAGCGCGGATGAAATTATTTGCGCTAGTCTTTGCAGTAGCCAGAGATTTAATCGTACATCGATCAGTGGACTTTTTCAGGTTATGACTCCAACCTATTCTCTAATCATTCCGATCTACAACGAAGAAGCAACGATCGCAGAACTCTATCGTCGAGTCAGTGCCCTGATGGATCGTCTGGATGCACCAGCAGAACTGGTATTAATTAACGATGGCAGCCGGGATCGATCGCTCTATATGATGCGAGAATTACACCAAAAAGATCCACGAGTTTGCTATCTTAGTCTGGCTCGCAACTTTGGACATCAAATCGCCGTTACAGCAGGATTAAATTTTGTGCGGGGGCGCGTTGTCGTTATTCTGGATGCTGATCTACAAGACCCACCCGAATTGATTCCAGACATGCTAGAACTCTGGCGACAGGGCTATCAAGTCATCTACGCCCAACGCACACAACGCAAAAAAGAAGGCTGGTTCAAACGGTTGACGGCTTATGTGTTTTATCGATTGCTAAAGCGGCTCGCTGATGTGGATATTCCCACCGATACGGGCGACTTTTGTTTGATGGATCGTCAGGTAGTCGATGTACTCAACTCAATGCCAGAGCGAAATCGATACATTCGAGGGCTGCGATCGTGGGTTGGGTTTAGACAAACTTCGATTAAATTTGAGCGCGATCCTCGGTTTGCTGGAGATGTGAAATATACGTTTCGCAAGTCATTCTCACTAGCAATCAATGGGTTAGTTTCTTTCTCCAAAGTTCCCTTACAAATTTCTACTTATATTGGATTATTCTCAGCATTCGTCGCTCTGATCATGGCAATGCTTGTCTTATATTGGCGTTTCTTTGTTCCCCATTCTCCGCTGACAGGTATCACGGTTATTATTGTTGCTATCTTCTTTTTGGGCGCAGTCCAGCTTGTCAGCATTGGCATTCTTGGTGAGTACATCGGGCGAATCTATGAAGAAGTCAAAAATCGTCCCCTTTACACATTGGGAGAAGTGGCTGGATTTGAGAAGAGAGAGATGAGGGATGAGGGATGAGGGATGAGGGATGATTGGGTTCTCGATATTGACTCAGCGCCACTTAGTTTTTGGGCATGGCTGAATTCAGGTGTGAGTCGTCGAGATTGAAAGTCTGGAAGTCTCTCAGAATTGGAGCGTTGGAGTTTAGACCACCGTTCAGCACCACTCAATTTTTGTTGTAAAGTCCAATTCGATCGGACACACCCCAAAACCGATTAAAATAGCCCCGAACCTCAGAAACACTCACAGGTTCATCTCTCATCCCTCATCCCTCATCCCTCATCCCTCATCCCTCATCCCTATGCTCCACTGGCGTACCTGGCTACTGACGATCGCACTTCTCATTCCCCTAACTGCCTGTGGTGGAGAAGCCCCAACTGGACAAGGTGGCGGAACGGCTACAAAAGGACGGTTAGCTACGGTTTTGAGCCGTGGAAAAGTGATTTGTGGCGTGAGCGGCGAACTGCCTGGATTTAGCTTTGTTGAGCAAGATGGCAAATATTCGGGCTTGGATGTGGATGTCTGTCGAGCGATCGCCGCCGCTTTATTCAACAATCCCGATGAGGTCGAGTTTCGCAATCTCAACGCTAAAGAACGGTTTACGGCAGTCCAGACGGGCGAAGTGGATATTCTTAGCCGCAATACAACTTTTACCATGAGCCGCGATACGTCTACTGGGCTAGAATTTGCGCCTGTTGTCTTTTATGACGGTCAAGGCATCATGGTACGCAAAGCCAGCAATATCAAGACGTTGGCTGACCTCAAAGGCAAATCTATCTGTATTCAAACAGGCACCACGACTGAGCAAAATTTGACCGATCAGATGCGAAAGCGAGGCATTCCCTACAAGCCCGTCGTGTTTGAGGATGTCAACACCACCTTTGCCACCTATGCCGAAGGCCGCTGTGAAGGCGTGACAGCCGATCGCTCTGCCCTGAGTTCTCGTCGCACCACGCTGCCCAAGCCGGACGATCATGTAATTCTGGACGAAGCGCTGTCTGAAGAGCCACTCGCCCCTGCGATCGCAGACGGTGACGCGAGTTGGAGTAATGCCGTGCGATGGATTGTCTATGCGCTATTTGAGGCTGAGAAGTTGGGGATTACGTCTCAAAACGTTGATCAGCAGGTGAAGAGCACCGATCCGACTATCAAGCGCTTTTTGGGATCAGAAGGGGATCTGGGTAAAGGGGCTGGAATGGACAATGCTTTTGCAGCCAGAATTATTAAACAAGTGGGCAACTATGGCGAGATTTACGATCGTAACCTCGGCTCCAAAACTCAACTCAATCTACCGCGCG
This sequence comes from Phormidesmis sp. 146-33, assembly GCF_052939515.1. Classification (NCBI taxonomy): domain Bacteria; kingdom Bacillati; phylum Cyanobacteriota; class Cyanophyceae; order Leptolyngbyales; family Leptolyngbyaceae; genus Phormidesmis; species Phormidesmis sp. 146-33. The sequence continues at coordinate 1,699 of NZ_JBJPHU010000062.1, read as the reverse complement.
GACAAAACAACCTCTCGACCAAAGGCGGTCTAATTTTCTCTCCTCCGTTTCGATAAGCAGCGCCCTAAAATCTACGTCGCGTAGGAATCTTTGGGAAGTTTCTATACTAAAGTCAGCCGATCGAGTTGCAAGCAAGGATTTTGGCAATGACCCCTCAGCAACCTACACTCACCTCCTCCGAATTGTTTTATCCAGAAAGTGACGGCAAGCCAATGGCGGACAACACAAAGCAGTTCCATTGGATCGTCGTGATCGAACAAAATCTGGAATGGTTGTTTGCCGAAGATGCAACCGTTTTTGTAGCGGGAGATTTGTTGTGGTATCCGATCGAGGGCAACAACACCCTTTGTACTGCCCCGGATGCGTTAGTTGTGTTTGGTAGACCCAAGGGCCATCGAGGCTCATATCAACAGTGGAAAGAAGCCAACATACCGCCGCAAGTCGTATTTGAAGTCCTTTCGCCCAGCAATACGCGGCGAGAAATGGATCGTAAACTGCTTTTTTACAACAGCTACGGCGTAGAGGAATACTACGAATATGATCCCGATCGCATTCGTCTCAGAGGTTGGCTGCGATCAGAAGATGGATTGCTGGATGAAATCGAAACGATCGAGGGTTGGGTCAGTCCGCGATTAGGGATTCGATTTGGGCTGGCCGAAGAACTGCAACTTTATCACCCTGACGGAACGCCCTTTTTCTCGTTTACCGAAATCAATCAAAGGTTTGAAACAGAACAAGCGCGAGCAGAACAGGAACGTCAACGAGCAGAACAAGCCGAGCAGCAAAGTCAAGAGATGGTGGTGTTACTTCAGCAGTATCGCGATCGCTTTGGAGAACTCGCTGAATAGGATGCCATTTTAGCAAGGCAGACTTCGTTCTGGTAGGCGCGGTTTGAACCGCCAGAATTGCAGATTATCGAACGCTCAATCCTTGCTAAAGTTTGGGAGTCTCTGAATCGTTGAGCAGCGACAAAAAAGCACTGGCAAACATCGCAGCCTGAGTTCTGTCGCGCAAGTTGAGCCGACTGAGAATGCTGGTGACATGATTTTTGACCGTTCTCTCAGAAATGTAGAGCGATCGAGCAATCTCTCGGTTGCTGGCTCCATTGGCGATCAGACATAAAACCTCGCGTTCTCTGGGACTCAGTTGGGCAAGCTCTGGAGGCAGGCTTTTGGCAGACGGAGTAGATTGGGCATAGGCGATCGCTTTTTCAAATAGTCCCGGCCCCATCTGTGTATAGCCCTGATGCACCGCTCGAATCGCCTGCGCCAACTCCTCAGAGCGCGTGTGTTTGAGCAAATAGCCCTTCGCCCCGTGCTGCATCGCTTGCGACACATACTCATCGTCGTCAAAGGTCGTCAGCACCAGCACTTTTGTTTTGGGATGGTCTTGAGCAATCATTTTGGTCGCCGCCACTCCATCCATCACGGGCATTCGGATATCCATCAACACCACATCGGGCTGAAGAATCACCACTTGTTCGACGGCCTGCTGTCCGTTTGCGACCTCACCAACCACCATCAGATCGGGTTTTGCGTCCAGCAGAGTGCGGAGGCCTTCCCGAATGAGCGCTTGATCGTCTACCAACAAAACTCGAATCATAAAGAAGAAATGGGCAATGGGCAACTTTCTGATCAACGTCCCCCTTTTTAATCTCATCAGGGGTAAATTCCCCGCCCCTTGGGGCGTAAGAAGGCTC
>NZ_JBJPHU010000268.1:0-1793 GCF_052939515.1 Phormidesmis sp. 146-33 | reverse complement strand
TGGCCACTCAAGATCAGCCTCACGAAAAATTTGTATTCCCCGAAGAGGTTCTGCCTCGCGGTAACGCTCTCTAAGGGTATCCAAATCAACTTTTGTCTGATATGGCTCCTGCTTTTGGGTAGGAGCTTTTTTGTGAGAAAGGTTTCAGGGGGTGCCACACAGCCTCAAAACTCTGTGTTATCCTGATTGAAGGGTAAGCAATTGCCCCGTCCTAAAGGTTCCGATACCTTAAATTCGTAAGACCCACATAGGCGATAGGAGGTGATGCCCATGCAAGATAGTAGTAAATGCCTGGGTCGTCAGATTGCAAAAAACTGGCTGTGCGCCGGGGCTGTTCTCTAGTTAGCTTTGCCTTCCTGGTAAAAGTGACTTCTCTAAGACGGCTTGACTAGCTTGGAGTCCCTTCCGGCAGTCTAGTTTAATCTGATGATCCGCTACACCGCGCTTGACCTTGAGAGTTTTAGATTTGACTAAACTTCTTGAGGCAGGCGCGGATAGTTTTTTAAACACATCCTAATACGTCAAGTACGCTTTCGAGACTGTCTCTTGAGGCTGCACTTAGCAACAGAATCACCTTCGTTCTAAAGAAGTACGTCTTTGGATGGAGGTTGCTAACACTCCCGTCTGGAAAGCTAAAAGGGAAATTAGCATGTGAGCTGATTTGGGCGGACTGGTGCGATCGCATGTCGATGCAGCCTAGAGAATCTGCTATCATTTGCAAAAGCGTAGTCCAAACTGTGATCTAACGCACAATACCTGACTGCTTCAGATAATACGCTGAGAGAGGTTTTGTAGTTTTGCAACAGCTTACAAGTTTTGATTGTAGCCATAGAAGGCTGGTACAGTCGTTCTATCTAAGATAGGTGTGAGGAGAACAAAATGCTAAAAGTTTTATTGAATTCATTGCTTGTAAGTCCGGCAGTGTTGGGGGCAGCGCTGGCTGTATCCTCCGGTGCAATTGCTGCCGAAAAGCAAGCTGAAGTTTCCCCGTTAGCTGCCATTGAGTCAACAGCTCAAGCTCTAGAGTCGATCGCTCCTTCCAACGTTTCTCAGCCTCAAGTCAAGCAGATCGCTTCTGTAGCTGCTCCTGCTGGTGTCCAGGTGGCCACTGTTGAGTCGATTCAACCTCAAGCTCCTGAGTCCAAGATTTCGACTCTTTCGGCTCCTGCTCCCGTCCAAATGGCTCAAGCGGCTCCTGCTGATGTGTCGATCGACCAGATCAACCGCTACAGCAAAGAAGGTAGAACCAACAACACTGCTGCCGCTGGGCAAGTCACCTCTGTTTCTCAACTTTCTGACGTGCGTCCCACGGATTGGGCATTTCAAGCACTGCAATCTCTGGTTGAGCGCTACGGCTGTATTGCGGGCTACCCCGACAAGACCTATCGTGGCAACCGCGCCCTGACTCGCTTTGAGTTTGCGGCTGGATTGAATGCCTGTCTCGATCGTGTTAACGAACTAATTGCAGCAGCCACGGCTGATTTGGTCAAGAAAGAAGACTTAGCAACCCTGCAAAAGCTTCAAGAAGAGTTTGCGGCTGAATTGGCTACTCTGCGGGGTCGTGTTGATGCCCTAGAAGCCCGAACCACCACTTTAGAAAAACAGCAGTTCTCGACAACCACCAAGCTGGCTGGTGAAGCAATCTTCGCCGTTACGGATGAGTTTGGTGTCGATGGCACAAATGGCAACAACACCGTCTTTCAGAACAGAGTTCGTCTAGCGCTTAACACAAGCTTCACGGGTAAAGATCTGCTGGTCACTCGTCTTGCTGCTGGTAACGCAACCCCCTTCAC